>JAIJLI010000061.1 GCA_022722495.1 Dialister sp.
CATGAAGCTCTGAAACATCAATATCTGCTCCAAAACCATGAACGAATACTACAAGTATGGCGAGAGGGAATCGCAACATGTTGATACTCTCAGAGTACCCCCCCTAATCAGTTTATATGACATTTCAAACTTAGATTAGATATCACCATTATTAATGGTAATGTTAGTGATTTTATTTTCATATTATATGCAATTATTAATGCCACTTTACATTCTCCTTGATAACCTTTGCAGGAACACCGCCTACAACGGCATGAGCTGGCACATCTTTTGTAACAACAGCGCCTGCAGCGACAATGGCGCCCTCGCCAATATGAACACCCTTCAATATCTGTGCGCCTTGTCCTATCCATACATGGTTTTCGATAACAATAGGTTCAGAAATTCGATAACCTTCTTGCTCTATCGTATGTCCGTCGTAAGAACGAATCACTACATCACGACCAATAGCACAATCCTTACCGATTTCGATTCTATCCCCACAGGTAATCTGCACATTCTCATTGATAAATCCACCATGAAGTATCAGATGACCTCCTTTGATAACTCTAATATAAGAACCAGCAAACATCGCAAACTGATTATTTACTGTCAGCGTTGCATCTTCCTCCAATAACAATCTCGTTTCTTTATGTGAACCTTTTACTTGCGGAGTGCCTAAAATAAGAGTTTGATTCAAGTCTAATATAGAACCCTTCTGCAACTCTATGGTTACATGTGGATAAATCCTCGCAACTAGTTTTTTCCCTCTTTTTACATGGGCAGAAAAAATATTAAGAGACAGGAATGTTTTCCAGTTTCTGACAGATACGCCCAATGTACTGAATAGCTTTAACAACTTCTTCAACTTGCGGGCATAATTTCTTAACCTATTCTTTAAACGATTTTTGAATGTAGGCAAAGGGAAAAACTTTTCTGCTACCTTATCAAATGGCATTTTATCTAATGCACCAAAGAATGCATCTCGGTTAGGTCTTGCCGATGTAAGGGAAGTATTCAATGCAGGATTACCAGCTTCTGCATCCTTCATCGTAAACTGTCGCCAATTGATTTTATCTTTGATTGCATCAAACAGAGCTTTACCTTTATCTGAATTGACCATTACAAGTGAAGTTCCTCTATCCTGGTCCATAGAAGGATCAATATTCTCTATTCCCCAAAAATCTGCCAATGTGATATCTGCCTTTTGCGGAAAGCCTTTGAATGTACACTGGTAGCAGGAAGGCCGAGCAAAATTTCCGCTCTGCAAATAACCTATAAAGAATAAATCATGCCAACGATCTTTGCAATATTCCTGTCCGTTTTCAAAGTTCACACGCATTGAGAAATTATGCCATCCCCACTTCTTGTTCTTAAACTTAATCTGTGTTGCCTTTGAACCGTATTGCTTCTCCAACATATCCATATAAGACAGGAATACCTTAGGAGAATTAACACCACGACAAATGAAATCACAGGTGGTCAGATTGTCATACTCCTTGCGCAAGAACTTATACAATCCCTGTATCTGACATGGAGTACCACAGAAGAACACTTTTTCACCTGCCTTCAACAAACCTCGAACCTCCTTATAAACCCCTTCCATTGAACTCTGGAGATACTTGGAACTTCTTATCTCAGGGAGTAGTTGGCGGTCTGGTGAAATGATATGTTTTACGGTATGATCTTTGTTGTAGATTGCACCGCCAATATAAGCATTCTGCTCATACATAGCCAATGCCAACATCGAATGAATACCGCCTGATGTACTATCTGTACGAATAGCTTCATCTTTGGTATAAGCTGCATATACCAAAGGTTCATCATAGCGGATTACATTATCTGCCTTTGTCAATACCGGACAGGTCTTCTGACACAAGCCGCAATCAATACATAAGTCCTGATTTATCTCGGGATACCAAAAACCTTCCTTATCAGTCTGAAAGGTAATGGCTCCCTTTGGACACACATCACCACATGCATTACAGCCACAACACTTAGATTTTTCTATTATTTCCTTCATAAAATTTGGTTGTCTTTCAATTCCTCTATAATCATCTTGGTAAATTGCTTTCTGCCATGAAGATTGAAAAAGAATGAATTGATATATAATGAACTATCTGTAAATCGCTTATCCTTCAAATGATTTAATACAGGACATTTTTGAGTATTGGCCTCATCGACATAAGCCAAAATCTGATTATTGACAAAATCTTCTGAGAACCTATTGCCTAAATAATCTGTAACAGGCAGGATACATATAACTGGACGCAGCTTTCTATCTAGACAAAACTGAATCATCTCATGCAAGAGATGAATATTGCGATTGATATTGGTTTTATTGATATCTGAGAGAACCAAATTATTGATGTCTATATCAAACTCTCGATTCCAGCAATTTATCCAAAAATCAGCATCAGCTCTCAACTGCTTTTTATCCATAGGATTTGTATCAATAAGCAAACGATTAGAGGCCGCAGGAATATCCTTGATTAATCGCTTGATTTTCTTTGGATGAAACAGCAAAGGATAATCAATGTATGCAGTCTTTGTTTTTTGAGAATATCCTACAATATCATCTTCTGGTAAAATGCCATAATACTTTAGATGTTCACCAAATGGATGTCGATACAAAAACATTTTTAGAACGCATATTGGTATCAATACAACGGCATTATCAGCTAAATGATGGCATTCTTTACGTAGTATAGCAAAGTCATATTCCAATGATTGAGGACCTACTGCCCAATTCATCGCCTTCACATTCAATCCATCATAATTGAAACCAAACTTAGGATGATTACTACCCAAATTTACTAGTTGTAATCCATTAGGAATACTATCATCATTACGAAACTTCTTTGTATCAGCAAAAATGTTTCGATAGTCATTTGTCCGTTTATAGAGAGCATTCAAAATGAATGCAAAAAGAGCGCCACAAAATATAAAAATCAATATAAAAAATATATTCATCATAAATATTATAATATAGTCCAACCTCCATCTACAGCAATAGTCTGTCCAACGATATTACTAGCTTGATCACTGGCTAAAAACATAGCCAAATTTGAAATTTCCTCGACTGCAGTAAAACGCCCCGTTCTATGTTGAGGGAAATAGAAATTATCTTTCTGATTTTGTTTTAATTGCATATTAATATCTGTCAATGCTACACCAGGAGCTATAGCATTTACTTGAATTCCAAACTGAGCAACTTCTTTTGCCAAGCCCTCTGTTAGACATTTGGCTCCCCATTTTGAAATACTATATGGTAAAAATGAAGGGCGATTACCTTCTATTGATGTAATATTGATAATCTTAGCTGGGATGTTGTTTTTACGGAAATAATCAACTTCGGCCTTACATAAAAAATAAAGACCTTTGGTATTGATATCAACTATCTTATCATATTCGCTTTCATCTACAGTATGCCAGTCTGTATTATTCCATACACCAGCATTGTTAATAGCAATATCCAATCCACCCAATTCTCGTATGGCTTCATTTAGCTTATTTATAATGCAACTACAATCACCTTGATCCCATACAATTGTGTGAAGTTTGGAATTATTAATCTTTTCTATAGCTTCATCAATTTTTTGGGTATTACGACCAGTAATCATAACTTCTGCACCTTGAGCAATAAAGTCTTTTGCCATCTGAAAGCCAAATCCACTGCTACCGCCAGTTATTAGAACCTTCTTTCCTTTAAATTGTTCGGATGGCAAAACTTGTTTTACGTTGGCATAGACCACCCCTCCCGATTTAATATATTTCAACATATTCTTGAAATACTGCACATACTTTCTAATCATAGTTTTATTTTTTTAAAATTGAACGGATTTTATTTATTACAAAAACTCTCATATTCTTATCAAGGCCTAAGAAATAGATCAACAAAGATGATGACAGCACACTTACTATACCAACAGAAATAAATCTTAGCCAACCATCAGACATCATATAATAAGTAGTATAAGGCAGAACAAACATTAATGCCCCAACAGGGAAAACTCTACAATATACAGACTTATAAAAAGCTAAAGGAGGCATTCCTATATATTTCTTTAAACATAATAGGTCAATTAATGTTTCTAAGAACCATGGAATAACATTTACCATGAATACAGTAACAGGCGAAGCCCCCAATTTCAACAGAACATAACTGACAGGCAGAATCATCAGAAGTGCGCTACCTGCTGTAAAATTTGCCAATTTCATTTTGCCTACAGCATGAATCATCATGACAATAGGACGCGTCATGGTTTGTACTACAGACTGTATCAATATAATTCTCAAGAATATAGGGGCATAAGCGGGATATTCACCAAGCCATATATGCAACACAAATTCTAACTCGATGAATAGAGGAACTAGGATAAAAAGCAAGAGGAAGGCTGCAAGTTTGGAATTTACTGTAGATAACTTTATCATCTGGTCCGTTTCTCCAGCTGCATAATGCTTTACTATCTGAGGATTCACCGCCATCTGGAAGTTGTTGACGAACTGCATCACTATTCCATTTACCTGAAAAGCAATACCGCGAGCAGCGTTCACTACTGTACCAAAGAACATATTCAAAAGTATGTTGACTCCTTCTCCCTGGAACGTCACAGATGCGCAACCAAAAATATTCCATCCTGAGAAGTTCATCATCTCCTTGAAAATCTTCTTATCAAAAGCCTTGCTAAATTTACATTCCTCATAATGCCTTCTACAATATATATTATAAATTAAAGCAGAAATACAGTTTACGATGAGGAAGAGAAAACCATATAAGATCAATTTATCGTAATCAACAACTTGAATAAGAAAAACTATCAAGAGTTTCATCACCACATCAAAGATACTCATGTACGCATAAATATCCATCTTTTCATGAGATATTATGCTAGATATGTATGGCACTTGTATTACATTGATAAGCATCGTTACACCGGAAAACTGGAAGACCCAAAAGGCAGCATCCATTCTTCCTGGTTCAATATTCATCTTATTATATAAAAACCATAAGCCAATAGTTTCTACTAACAAGAACAATACTAAAGCCAGCAATCCATGAAGTGCCATGGCGGTATTAAAAACCCGATGTAGCTTTTCCTTATTGTTAGCTCCTAATTCAAAGGTCAGGAAGCGTTGTGTACCTGAAGCTAATGTTCCATTTATAAAAGTGAACATTGTTACAACACCTCCAACAACATTATACAATCCGTAATCAGAGATACCAAGAGTCTGTAAAACAACCCTTGAAGTATATAGACTTACCAGCATAGTGATAAGCATACGGAAATACAAGAGCAATGTATTCTTCGCTATTCGTTTATTATTATCTGATGCTTGAGTAGGCATTAGTCTAATTTATTATTTTGATATTATATGCTTGCATTCTATCCTTACCATCTTTCAGAGTTGCCTGAAATTGAACTTTTTTCCCTTTTAAGTTTTTAAAATGAAGATTCGGATTTCTTCTACTAGAAAAGAAAAGTTCCTCTCCATTATCAGAAGAGATAAACCCATAAGGACGACCACCTGCATAAAAAATTCGTTTCACTATGCCTTGACGAACACTTGATAACTTTTGCAATTCTTGCCTAATAGGCTCTAATGGAATTCCATCCATTTTCTTCACGATTAGTTCAGTGAATATCTGTGCCTCTTTCATTAGATGTGGACTTTTATGCAAATTCTGAGTCCAATATTTTTCACAATCTCGAAATACTTCTATCGCTTTTTCAAAATTAACTTTAGCATCCTCAATATTATATGTATTTTTCAAGATGCTTAGAGCATACTTATCAGAGGTTCTTTCATTATTCATATCTATTTTCTTACCACCCAACAAGCGAAAATAAATCATCATAAGATGAGCCTTGTATTTGATAAAGTAATTAGTTATAACTTTTTCTTTAATAAGCCTTTCAAGAGTCAAAAAAGTATACGCAACTGCGAAATAAGGCAAATTACTATGCTTCTCACAAAATAATTGACTGCGATATTTCTTCAATAAAAAAGATTCATGCAAATGAGCCTTTTCAGGATGTTGTAAAATAGCCCCCACATAAAACTGTGTAAGGTTACGCAAATTAAATTTCTGATACTGTTTTATATTAGGATTATCAGCATATTGCTTTGCTCTTCGCTCATAATAAATTTTATCAGAAAAATCAGCAACATAGTCATTTACAAACTGTTCAAAGTTCTTATGAAACTGTTTAGTACATTCAAAAGCTTCCTCCATTACAATATTTTGTCTATTTGTTCCTTTTACTATTTCATTAGACAAATCATTATTGTTAGTTGATATGATTTTTACTACAATTGATATTTTAGCTAAATCAATCTTTTGTTTGGAAGCATTAAATAACAAATAACTTGATTGACAACCATTAACTATTTGAGGATTCTCAATTTCTAATAAACGATTTCCCTGGCTAAAAGAACTACATACAATAGTTATTCCATTATTAAACAGAACGAATCTTTCTGGTACATTTTTTATTGTTTCGGCTATTTCACTGTTAATAGAATTATCACCTTGAAAATCTCGAACATTATCATTAAACAATGTTTTTCTTATTATTCCATCATCCGTATTAATCATTGAAACAAAGTCTTTTGCATGACACAAAACAACACAAGAATTCCCAACCTCGTCTGTCCCAGGCAATTCCATTGTATCTATATATGGAAGCTTTGATTTAAACTTATTCTGATTTTGCTCAATAATACTCTTAAATTCTTTTGCTCCTTGAAAGTGAAAAATTAGAGTTTCACAATAATTCGCCATATCTTTTTTAAAAGTACGAACTTGATCATTATGTTGTTCATGCTCTCTATATTCTCCTAACGTTACATAGTAACAACGAATAATAGGCTCGACTTTCCATTGTAACATGACATCTTCACTATAAAGATAATTGCACAAATCTCTCCAAAATTGTACTTGAACATTAAATGGATATGTACTTTCTTTATCAAAGAATGCCCTAATACCACTTATAAAAGCCCCTAATTCTTGACTATCAAAATTTTTGGTATTTTTTGCCTGTATAAAGATTATCTCTATTTCAAGCTGGCCTTTCTTTAAAAATTCGTCTATTTCATCTTGGGTTTTTATCAAATAATTATTAATCTTGATAGCTATTCCATCTATTCCACCATCATCACCACCACCAATGCTTACTGTATCCAATAATTCCATATCAGAAGAGAAAGCATCTGGTTGATGTTGAAGCAGTTCTGTATAATTTGCAAATTTTTCAAAAGCTTCGCTATCAGAACACTTTGATAGTTCAAAAGCCTCAACAAACTTTTTTTGATGAGCTTTAATTATTGGTTCATATATCATACCTAACTATAATTTATTTTCCAAATTCTTTAATTCTCTGTTCCTCTTTCAATGAGCAGACAAGCAGTTGTCCATTCTTCTCAGCTACGATATAACCATTCAAGCCTTGAACTACTACCTTACTTTCATCGGCTGCATGAACCACGCAGTTCTTGCATTCATACAATCGAATATCCTTGCCTACCTTGGCATTGCCAGCCTCATTCTGTGGAAGCAAGGTACGGAGGCTGCCCCAGCTGCCTAAGTCGCTCCAGCCGAACTCGGCTGGCAAGGTATAAATTTCCTTTGACTTCTCCATCACGGCATAGTCAATGCTTATCTTCTCGCAGGTTGGGAAGAGTTTGCCGACCACCTCTTTCTCCTGTTCAGTATAGAAAGAAGGTGCCATCTCGTCCATGATGCTGGCAAGCTGAGGCTGGAAGGTTCGGATTGCCTTGCTGATGGTATCAATGTTCCATACAAAGATTCCGGCATTCCAATAGTAATTGCCAGCGGCAAGGTATTGCTCAGCAGTCTCCAGGTTTGGCTTTTCCTTGAAAGCCTCAACCTTGTAGATTTCATCTACGGATGTTGGCTCTGCTGCAGCGATATAGCCATAGCCTGTTTCTGGGCGGCTTGGCTTAATACCGATAGTAACGATGGCGTTCTTATCGGAAGTATAGCTCAATGCCTTGCTGAGCACTCGCTGATACTCCGAAGTATTGATGACGAGGGCATCGGATGGTGTCACCACGATGTTGGTTGCAGGATGCTTCTTCTGGATTTTCCAGCAGGCATAAGCAATACATGGAGCGGTATTGCGAGCCTCCGGCTCTGATAATATGTTATCTACTGGCATATCAGGGATTTGCTCCTTGACAATGCGAATGTATTTCTCGTTTGTCACTACCCACATGTTCTCGACAGGACAGATTGGCTTCAATCTATCTATTGTCAATTGAATGAGGGAACGGCCGACACCCATCACATCAATGAACTGCTTTGGGTAATCGGGGGTTGACATAGGCCAGAAGCGGCTACCTACGCCGCCGGCCATGATAATGATTTGTATGTCGTGCATAAATCTTGTTATTTATTTCGAAAACCTACCCGTCCTTCCTTACCCTTAAGGAAGGCTCCACCTTTCTCACCAAGCCTCTCTTTCCTCAGGAACGAGAGGATGTAACCGCCCTCCGGTGCTCGGAACCGCTACGCTATAAGGTTGGCGGACCATCAAAGGTCTTCGCCATATTGTGCGGGATGGGACCGCCAGGGGATAACGATACTATGTGCATAAGTTTA
>JAIJLI010000735.1 GCA_022722495.1 Dialister sp.
ACCATACAAAAAGAGCCGCCACCGCTGCCCAGGACATATGGTAATTCATGATTCCAAGATCCGTCATGATATTGATCACCGTAAGCCCCAGCATGAAGAGCATATTCGCTCGCAGATCGATGCCCCGCTCTCTTCGAAGGATCAGGTACGAGATCAAAAGGATAGAGAGATGCACACCAAAGACCGCGTACAGATAAAACATGAGCGGCATCATCTGCAGAATGAATCCACCAATCAGCATAATGCCAATGATCCACATCCAGCCGTTTGTCATAAAGTTCCTCCCATGCCGGTTATATAATCCTTCGTGTCAAAGGTAAGGAAATGCTGATCCGTTCCGCATTTCCTTAAACCAAAATCAGAGATCGCCCGGGCTAAGACTCAGTCTCCTTGACATCTCCATCCTTTTCGGGGATCCAGAGCTTCTGTTCCGGATAATGCCAGAGAAATTCATAAGAGGGAAGCCAGCGCTTGCCAAAAGCATGCATCGCGACGAGGAGCTTCGGCTCTACCCTTTCAAGATACGCCATGACGCCCCACTCGCGGGCCGCCTGCTGCCTCGCATCCACCGGGAAAAAGGCCACATCGACCTGTCTTTCGGAAAAACGGGACAGCTCATGGAAGAAGTCCCGCCTGGCGGCCAGATTATCCGCTGCCGGTTCGCCGGCCCAGTGCCACCAGTTTAGATCTCCCGCGTGGAAGATCGTCTTTCCCCCACTTTTGACCAGAAACGAGCCCCCCTCATCTGTCGAGCCATACATAGTAACCGTCAGATCGTCGATCGTCAGCGTATCTCCGGGGGCCATAAGATGCTTCTTTTCTTCCCTGTCCATCGTCAGCCAGCAGTTCTTATGCATGATGTAGGCCTCTGCCCGCTCTTCCCACCTTCGTATATCGCGGTTGAAATGATCGGAATGGTAATGACTCACGAAGAAATACAATTTCTTCGTAGAATCCTTAAGAAGCGTCTCCAGCCGGTTCTCCGGGTCTTTGTAGAAATCAAAAACAAGAAGGCTTGTCTCATTTTCATAGATGAATCCGCTGTGATACAGAAAATAAATGGTATCGCTCATAAGCACTCTCCTCCGATATTGAAAGATTCGTACGTATTTATAGATTTTACCTGTGATGAAAAGCAGAAC
>JAIJLI010000062.1 GCA_022722495.1 Dialister sp.
AGGGAAACACTGATTAAATCGTTGTCAGATTTCATTCTTGGATTTTTATACAGAGCAAGGAATCATCTGATGCGTATAGCATGCTATTTAAGGAGGATGATGACGAAGCTATGTATAAAAAACCATATGAAATTCGACTCTGCGATTGAATCAGCGTTTCCCTAGCTATCCACTGATTTTCCAAAGGAGGATCCATGCATTCTTCCTTGTTTCATTCGATGACTCGAGCAGGTCTTGCCCTGCTCGTTTCGTCATTCCTGCTTCCCGCCGTGGCAGATGCGGCACCGATCCGCGAAGTGAGCGTCTCCGTCACGGGAGCGGGCGGTATGCCGCCCGCTGTGGAGAAGCGAATCACGGCGAGCATTTCTGCCATAGGAAACCGTATCCTTGTCGGCAAGGATGAGAGCCTCTTTCGCTCGCACGAGAGCGAGTACGATAAAGTCCTCGCAGACATCGTGAACCGTGTGGTCGTGGGCTATGTGGTAGATGATATATCTGCCGCCTATGGCGAAAAGACAGCGCTTCACGTATCGCTCACTCCCGTCGGGCAGATGATCCGCGAGGTGGAGACTGAGATCGACTACGGGAATCTGTCTCCGGAAGCGGCAGCGCTGGTGAAGAAGGATACCGCTGGTGTACCGCTCCTTATGAGTCAGCTCCTCTCGGGGCTTCCCGTCGATTCGGTCGGCTGGGCGGAGAGTGTCTCTGCGTCTGCCGGGCGAGAGCTTCTTAAGGAGATTCTCCCGGAATTTACCGCCAACTTCGAAGTGACCTCGGGGGAGAAGACAAAGGTGCGGATCTCCCTCATCCCGCAGGGGACGATCGTCCGTACCGGAAAGCTCACCCTGCACAAGACCACCATTCCGCGCCTCCTGATGTTGCGCGCGGTGAATGAGACGGAACATGCCCTTCGTAGTCTTGAAGGGCTTCCGCTCGCTTTTGTCGCCCGCCATCAGAAGGATCTGGCTGCCTCGATGAATGACATCCTCGCCAAGGACCCCTTCATTGAAAAGTATGGCATAGAGACAAAGGCCTATCTTTACCCGGGAGAGATCACAGAACTCAAAGTCGATGCACTGACCGATCACTGGATCATCCGCACGGAAGCATGGATGGATGCCGGGCGCGATGGAAATCGCAATACGGCGATCGAAGGCATGCTCGGGCATTTCGTGGGCAGGAACAATGTGATCTTCGGCGAGGTTCGCTTCTACCCCGGCCCAGTCGACTGGAATGTCTATGGGGGGTGGTACCATCACTTCGGACGCGTCATGGATCTTGGCTATAAGTATGATCTTGTAGAAAACAGCCACCATGCCTTTGGTCAGATCCCCTTCGGCGAGAACTTCGCCCTGCGCTATGACCGTGATTTCAAGAAAAAAGAGAATGAATATGGATTTTCCTATAAGATCCATAATTACATGACGATCGAATATGTGTATAATGATGAAGAAGGCAAATGGCTTCGGCTGATTGCCCATTTATAAAAAAAGAGGAGAGTAACCTATCATGATGACAACTCTTGGTAACAAGAAAAACGTAAAGATTTTTTCCTTCGCTTTGGCTGGCGTATTCATCGCCTCCGTGGCAGCGATGGCGGTGGTATCCATGGGCGATACAGCGAATGCTGCTCCGACCTCTGATATCGGCGTCGTTGACCAGAGAGAAGTGATCTCTGCGAACAGTACCCTCGCGGAGAACTACCAGCAGAAGATGAAAGAAACGGCAGATGACATGCAGAAAGACTTTGATGCGAAGTCAGAAGGCATGAGTGATGCGGAAAAAGAAAAACTCTTCGCTGACATGCAGCAGCAGTTCAATCAGAAGAGACAGGCCATCGAAAAGGACATGGATGATCAGGTGACCGGCGCTGTGAAGTCCGTCGCATCCAAGAAGGGCCTTGCTCTTGTTGTCGATAAATCTGCTGTCATTTACGGCGGCACAGACATCACGAAGGAAGTCACCGATTCCCTTTCGAAGTCTCTTTCTTCCGCTGCCTCCTCTTCCGCAGCATCCGCAGCTTCCTCTGAAAGCAAAAAATAAGGACGTCTCATGAAATATAGAAACTGTGTATACACCATGGCGGCTGCCCTCCTCGTGGCGTGCTCCCTGGCGGTAAGCGGATGCAGCAATAAAAAAACCGAAGAGCCGGCGCCACCTGCCGTTTCCTATGGTGTGGTCGATTTGGAGACCCTTGTGAAAGCCCATCCGAAATACAGTACATATTTCCGCCTCGAGACTGAGTACAACCATCTCCTTGATCAGTACCAGAATGAACGAAACAAGCTCATTCACATCGCCTCTCAGCAGCAGCACATCAAGGCCGCGCTCTCCGATCAGAGCCGGCGCATGGCTGCCGAAAATGAGTGGAAGACGAAGGTCAAGGCAAAAGAAGACGAACTGAATGACGGCCTTGCAAAACTCTACAAGGCCATCACCGAAGCGCACAAGAAGGACAGAACCTTCACGCCCGATGGCCTCACTGACGAAGAGCGTGCCGAGATGGCGAATCTCCAAATGAAGCTCACCGTCCTCGGTGTCACCGGCTCCGAAAAGGAAGAAGTCAAGCAGCGTCTCCATGATCTGATGGACCTTCGCACCGAGCGTGCGAAGATGGATACCATCGGATGGACGGAGGACGAAGTGAAAGCGATGAAAGAGGCAAAAGAAAAAGCATCGAAGGAGCTCACTGACTTTTCAGAGAAGACTGCGAAAGACATCAAGCAGAACCTCGCGGAGGAAACGAACGTCGATGAGCCTCTTCCTGAAGACTCCATCGACCCATCGTGGAACGAAGACTGGCAACAGAAGATCGATGCCAAACAGAAAGAGATGGCCGCCGTCAAGAAAGAAATAATGGAAGACATCCGGAAAGAAGCTGCCCGCGAGGCCTCTGACAAGCACCTTTCCATGATCTTTTCGAAATACAAAGCCAATATCCACGCCGAAGACGTGACGGGGGATATGGTGAATCGTATAGTCAATATCACCAAGTAGGAGGAAATCGAATGGCTATGTGGAAAAAACTGGCCTGCGTAGGACTCATTGGCGCAGCACTCGCCTTTGCCGGCTGCGGCAGTGAACATAAAGTGGCAGTCATCGACTACCAGAAACTGGAAGCTTCCTCTCCGAAGATCCAGTCTATCGAGAAAGAAATCAACGATAAAGATAAAGAAATCAGAGACCGCCTGGATCAGGACTCCCAGAGCGGACTCTCCGATGAAGACATGCAGAAGAAAGTCCAGTCCGCCCAGCAGGAGCGCATGATCTTCATCCAGAGCAAACAGAAACAGATCCAGTCCATGGTAGAGTCTCAGGCAGCCCAGATCGCGAAAGAAAAGGGCATCGGCATCGTCATGCATAAGAGAGCCGTACCCAGCGGTGCCGTCGACATCACCGATGAAGTGATGGCCAAGATCGATGGCACATCGAAAGCGGCATCCGGTGCTGCTTCATCCGCATCCAAGTGAGGTTCATCATGAAAAAAACAGCAGGTGAAATCGCTGCCCTGATCGGCGGCACCCTCTATGGAGACAGCACGGTCTTGATCGACGACGTCGCCAGCGCAGAAAGCGCAGGTCCGTCGCATGTGACCTTTGCCCGCGGTGTCTACGCTGAGCACATCGAAGAAATGCAGGCCGGTGTCATCCTGGTCGATGAACTCCCCGCCCACTACACGAAGAATCTCATCGTCGTCCCCGATGCCCGCCGCTCCTTTGGCGAACTCATCGAAGTTTTCCGTCCGGAAAACAAATGGGAACCGGGCATCCATGAGACTGCCGTCATCAGTGAAAAAGCCCTGATCGGCAAAGACGTCACCATCATGGCGTATGCCGTCATCGAAGAAGGTGCCGAGATCGGAGACGGCTGTGTCATCTACCCGTACTGCTACATCGGAAAATATGCGAAGCTCGGCAAAGACTGTGAACTGAATCCGGGCGCCGTCGTACACGAGAACAGCATCTTAGGCGACCGCGTCGTCCTTCGTGCACACGCCGTCGTCGGCGGTCAGGGCTTCGGCTTTTCCACCGATGAACAGGGTCACCACCATCACATCCGCCAGCTGGGCTGCGCTGTCATCAGAGATGACGTCGAGATCGGCGCCTGCTCCACCGTCGACAACGGTGCGATGAATAACACCATCGTCGGCAGCGGCACCAAGATCGATAACCTTTGTCATCTGGGACACAATGTCGAAGTCGGCCAAGACAATTTCCTCTGCGCGCAGGTCGGTATCGCCGGAAGCACCAAGGTCGGCGATCACGTCATCATGGCCGGACAGACCGGCGTGAATGGCCATATCACCATCTGTGACAATGCTGTCTTCGGAGGCAAGACAGGCATCATCGGCACCATCAAGACCCCAGGTACCTACCTCGGCTATCCGGCGAGGACCCACGCCCAGTGGGGAAGAGTCGAAGCGGCTCTCTCGCATCTGCCGGAACTGATGAAAAAGATCCGCCGTCTGGAAAAGCAACTCGCTGAGAAAGAAGAAAAATAAAATTCGCTTGAACGCATGTAAAAACCACTGAGTAAGTATCTCGGTGGTTTTTGCTTGATTAGCAATGCAGTGCATTGCTTTTTCCAAACCATGATCCCTTATCGGCGTCACTATGAATGAAAGCCATTGGAGCATACGTTCTATAGTTTTAATAGGGGAAAACGTGTAGCGACATACTTCAGGAGAGGTCATACTTTCTACTAAGTACACTTCGCACATATGATGTTTCTTACCACGCAGGATAACGAAATACCCCATGAAGTTATATGCAGATTGGGGTACTTATGAATCGTATGCTCCGTCCCTTTTTAAACCCAGTGAATCCGTTTAACCTGACGATCCACTTTCATAGTAAAGAGGAAGAGTCGAGATAGACTGCATCATTTGATAAAATATATTCAAAAATCAAGTAAAAAGACTTTATAAATTTGTCACACAATAACTGGTTATTCCGTTGAATGCAGTCGTGGAAAGCACTATAATGTGGCATATGCCATCTGATTAACAGTTTCATAAGGAGGATTCTTTTAATGTTTTCATTTTTACAGTCGTATAGTGAGCAGCGATTTCATCTGCGCGAACTTCATACAGATATCGGTACGGAGGTGATCGCTGGGCTGACGATTTTCGCTACGATGGGGTATGTACTGGCCGTTGTTCCGCGCATGATGGCGGAGACTGGTCTGCCGCAGGGCGCGGTGCTCACCGCGTTGGTTCTGATGATATTTCTGACAACGGTAGCGATGGGACTATATACCAATCGCCCCTTTGTATTAGCGCCAGGCATGGGAAGCGTTGCGATTTTCTCTATTACGTTGGTGCAGCTCCAGCACGTATCGATCGGGATTGCCAGTGCGATAGTATTTCTAAGCGGTGTTTTATTCATTCTGGTGACACTACTCGGCGTGCGAGAAGCCATCATACTGCTCATTCCGCGCGGTATTAAGATTTCTATCAGTGCAGGTGTTGGCATGTTCCTTGCCGTTATTGGCATGCGAAATGCCAAGCTACTTGCAGCGAATTCGCAGAAAGTGGCGCTTTCTTTCGGTGATCTCACGCAGCCGGCTGTCGTCCTGGCAGCCATGACATTTGTTATTCTTCTTGTTTTAGAAACGCGCAAAGTGCGTGGCGCGGCGCTCATTAGTATCGTGGCCGGCACGGTGCTTGGTATTCCGCTGGGGCTCACACACCTGCCGCAGTCGATTTTTTCCGTACCAGATGGCATCGGTCCAGTTTTTATGCAGTTTGATTTATTCGGAGCACTCGATGTGAAATATCTGCCATACCTCTTTGTATTCTTTCTGCCGGATTTCTTCTCCAGCTTTGGCACTGCCATTGGCATTGGAGGCAAAGCTGGTTTTCTGGATGAAAATGGCGATTTGCCGCACATTGACAAGGTCTTTCAGGTAGACTCCATCGCAGCTACGATCGGTTCTTTCTTTACCATCCCTGTACTCATTACGTATCTTGAGTCCGGTGCAGGAGTCGAGGCAGGCGGCCGTACGGGTCTTACAGGCATCACCACGGCCTGTGCATTCCTGCTTATTCTCGCGGTGACACCGATCGCGCTCATGATCCCGGCGGCGGCGACGGCGCCGATACTGATTTATGTCGGAGTCAGCATGATGAGCGGAATGAGAAATCTGGATTACAATGATATCTGCGATTATTTTCCTGCCTTCCTTTGCATTGCATTTACGGCGTTCACCTTCAACATTGCGAATGGCATTTCCGTCGCTTTCATTGCATATGTCATCATGAAAGTAGCGGCTGGAAGAATGATGGAACTAAATAAAGGACATTACCTTCTAGCCTTGCTGCTAGCGTACTATTTCTATGCGATGGCAGGAATGAAATAGTAGCTGACTACGAACCCATAAGGGATACTAAAAGGAATAGATGTATGATTGTTGTCAGTTGCATGGTTCAAACAACGAAGGAAACGCTGATTCAATCGCAGAGTCAGATTTATATGCATTTTTATTACATAGATTCGTCCTTACATTCCTTAAATAGCTCGATATTCGCGCCCCCCTGATTGCTTGCTCTGCATAAAAATCCAAGAATGAAATCTGACAACGATTTAATCAGCGGTTTCCTAACAACTATATCTACCTTTTTACATCTATCACATCAGAAGAAGAGAAAGGAAGCACCTAAATCAATGGATATTAATTATTTACTGGTGAATGGTCATGTGTACAATGCATATCTGAAACGATTTGTGGATGCTGATGTGGCCATCAGCGGGAACCGTTTCTGCTATGTAGGGAAAAATGAGCTGCCGATCCAGCCGAAGCAGGTCATCGATGTATCTGGGAAATACCTCATTCCCGGACTTGTCGACTGCCACATGCATATAGAGAGTACGATGTCAGCGCCACGCACGTTCATGCACGGAGCGGTAAGAAACGGCGTAACGACGCTTATTGCTGAGCCTCATGAGATCGCAAATGTCTTCGGCCTCGAAGGGATTCGTGCGATGCTCCGCACCACGCAAGAAGGTCCGTGTGAAGTCTTTATAGCTATTCCAAGCTCTGTGCCGTCGACCAATGAACAGCTCGAAACGACAGGCGGCATCATTGATAACGATGCCGTGGAAGCACTGATGCACACCGATCATGTAATTTGTCTTGGCGAAGTCATGAATTGCCATGATCTCATCCAGCATCCGGAAGGAAAGACAAGCCGTTTGATTCGTCAGATCCGCTATGGATGTCCGTATTTTCCCCTAGAAGGGCACTGCCCGCGATTCGAGGGCTGGGAACTTGCGCAGATCCTCATGAGCGGTGTGAATTCAGACCACACCGACCAAAGTCTGTCCGGCCTTAAGCAGCGGATTGAAAATGGCATGTTTGTACAACTGCAGGATAAAACACTCAAACCTGAGTTTTTGCAATATTTAAAGGAAAACCAACTTTTCGAACACTTCGCACTGGTGACAGATGACACCATGCCGGATGCCTTCATGAAGCGCGGACAACTGAATTACCTGGTCAAGAAAGCGATGCACCTCGGCCTCACGCCCGAGCAAGCGATCTATGTATCGACTTTTACCCCGGCACGGCGCATGGGACTTCGCGATAAGGGCAGCATCGCTCCAGGGAAGATTGCAGATTTTGTCATTCTTTCCGATGTGCGTGAATTTGCGATCGAAAGCACCTGGTGCCAGGGACATCGTGTCTACCAAAAGGGCGATCCATGGCCGGAAGAAGAACGGGACACCTCCTTCCCTGAAAAATTCTATCATAGCGTCCATGTATCAGAGAAAAAAGAATCAGATTTCATCTTAAAAGCTCCGATCGAAGAAGGGAGCGTGATCTGTCGCATCCTGGAAGTACAGCCGCACACCACCTTTATCAAAGGAAAACAGGCAGAGCTTCCTGTGCATCATGGAGAAGTCGACTGGGAACACAGCCCGTACAATCTCGCCGTGGTCTTTGAACGACACGGGAAAAATGGCGGACACGGTCTGGCTCTGGTCGGCGGATGCGCGATGAAGGAAGGCGCCGCGGCTACCACGTATGCACATGATCATCATAATCTCCTTGTCATAGGGCAGACGAAAGAAGATATGAAAGAGGCCGCAAATGCCGTCATACATGCACAGGGCGGCTATGCTGTTTCTGTGGAAGGGAAAGTGCAGGCCTTTGCACCGCTGCCCATAGCAGGGATTCTCTCTGACCGGCCGCTTCCCATTTTGGGGAGACAGATGGCGCAAGTCCATCGCGTGCTTTCCGAATGTGGTTATGAGAATGACAACATTATCATGTCGCTCAGTACCCTATCTCTTCCTGTGACACCATTCTATAAACTGACTGATAGGGGAATCATTGATGTAGAACATGGAACAATCGCTCCACTCATTCTAGGACAACGCTGATTCAATCGCAGAGTCAGCTTCTACAGGAATTTTTATACATGGCTGCGTCATAGCTTTCCTTAAAGAGCTCGCTATTCGTGTCAGTTTTATTCCTCGCCATATATAAGAATCCAAGAGTAAAATGATCAGCCCCTGTCAAGGTAGACATGGCAAATATCTAAAAAATTACTGCCGTAAATTTCATGTTGGTGTTTGAGTATCAACATGGG
>JAIJLI010000736.1 GCA_022722495.1 Dialister sp.
TTATTATAGCGGTATTATTATTTTTACAAGCCAGTGCTCAAGGGTATCGCAGTTGTGAAGATAAGCAGTTGCTTGTATCAAAATTAAGCCATATCTGTAAATATCCTATAAAGCTTCAAGCCAGTAACCAAGAGGCAATTGTTGCTATTGAATATAAAACAGATAACAAGGGAAATGTTGTCAAAAGAAAAGTTGTGGATTGCAACAATAAAAAATTCAAGAGTGCAACATTGGAGGCTTTTGATAAAGTAAAGAATATCCGAATTAATAAACTTCAACAAACAGACACCATTTATTTTCAGTATAAAATACAAGGTTCACTGACCCCGATCCATCCTCTTACAGATGTTGAAATTATTGGTTATGGAAGTTATGACATACCTATATTGATGAAATAGTTTAAGTATTTTTATAAATAATCAAAGAGTCCTGGATATTTTTATAACATCCATGACTCTTTGGTTTAAAATATATAGAGTTTCAACTGCATCTTTTCAAGCTATACATTTTACTTTTTTGTAATAATTCTAGGGTCATATATTTCAGTAAAAGCCGCCTTGTTATTTTCGCCACCAAGAACAGGATCATAATATATGAATTTCCCCGCATCTGCATCAACTCCCAATAAAACAACGGCATGACTTCTATCGCTCCCCAATCTACAGCAAGCTATTTTACCATTGGCTATTTCGTTTATCAGGTAAGCTTGGCTATAAGGATATGTAGCCGTAAACCAATTGTTTAATGCAGCATCCCAATCAGACGTATTTAAGGCTATTCCTGTGATGTTGCCATTTCTGTCTCTTTGAACCTTGTCTCCGAAATATCTCACAATTTCATTCTTTGAGATGTTCTCGTTAAAATGATTTCCACAATATTGTATCGCACCGATAACACATTCTCCATTTAATACTTCTCGAGTTGCTCGTGTTGTATTGAAAAGAGACTGAATAGGCTTGTCTTTATACATTTCATAAAGACATTGCAACTTTTGTTCTGTCTGTTGCTCCATTGAAGTTTTGCTATACATCACTTCTTCTGGCGAATCATTTTGACAACTCACAACAGAAAATAGTAAGCATGCAAAAACTGTGATTTTTAATAATCTTTTAAGTTTCATATACACCATATTATGT
>JAIJLI010000737.1 GCA_022722495.1 Dialister sp.
GCTTACTGAGAGCCTTCAGCCGCGGATTGGTGTCGTACTTGCCGTCGTAGAGATTGCTCATGTGCCTGTTGAACGATTCGCCCACTATTAGCACGAAGTCAGCCTCGCGCTCGCTGCACCAAACCTTCTCCTTATAAGTCTGCAGCGACCGTGCGCAACGCGCAAACTCGTCGCGGAAGCCCGCGTATGTGAGTGCCGACTGCCAGATGTTCCACATCGCATTGCGCTTTATCGGCGAACGATATTTAGCCACGCGGTCATAGTTGGCTTGAACGTCGGGACCGAAGAATACGGTCTGCCCGACCATCACCACGCCTGTGAAGCCAGCTGCCACAGCCCACAACCTACGCTTCGGAAAGAGACGCCAGCCTTTCACACGGCGCCCTACCCTAACCTCCGCCACGAACAGCGCCACGTATACCGCGAGGATAACGAGAGTGGGGAGCGAGAGGACGTAGGAAGAAACGAACTCGGAGCTTTCGCGTCCGTTGGTCTCGCAGAGAAACTGCCAGGAATAGGCATCCCAATGACGGTTAAACATTATAAGCATAAACACATTGCTGAGGCTATATGCAGCCATGACAGCCTGCAACGCCACATGCAACGCCCGCTCCGTCCTTCGTCCCGTCAGCGAAGCCAAGCCGCAGAGCAGCCAAGCGAAAACGCCATAGAAGAGAATGTTAAAAACTATAGCCACCGGCGCGTCCCACCACGTCTTGGTGTTGAGCATCAGTAGCTCGGGCAGCATCAGCAGCACAATGTAAGTGCCCCAAACCGCCGGATTTATCTTATTGGAAGTAAAGTTCATTTTCTGTTAATTGTTTCTGTCTACGAAATATATGTTTTTGCAAAAATACACTTTTCCAGGGGAACTTACAAGCAGCACCCCTATAGAAGTAACCACTCTGCACACGTATTCATGTCAAAAACGTCTTCATATCCACCATGCACATATCGTACAAAGAGTAAAAACATGTTACAAAATAAAAATTGATTATAGAGTTCAGGTTTGCTGTTTTTACGGTGTTTTGCTGTACGAAAGTACATATAAAAAGTGTTTGAGAGAAGAATGAGGAAAGTTTACTGGTTATCAGTTACTTTCCTCATTTTGGTTAAAAGTGACGAGGACAGACGAA
>JAIJLI010000063.1 GCA_022722495.1 Dialister sp.
CGGCCATATCTCCGTCGGTCAAATTTCCTAATGCTGCACCTACACCGGCAGCGATCCACTGTACCGTATCAGGATGTTTCTGTACCCAATCTTCCCCTTTGAGCTTTGTCAGATATCCCATGACATATTCATTCACGCTACCAGATAAAGCACCAGTTGTAGCACTGCCGCCTGCCATGTCTCCCATGAGTGCACCAAAGGCACCGTGAAGCAGCATCTTCTCGGTAGAGCCATCTTTCCAGCCTTTGCTTTCAGCGTATTTGTGGATAGCCTGATTGCCATACTTTTCTAGCATGCCTACCAGTTCTTGTCTTTCTTCTACTTTTGTCTTGTCAAAAATTTCTTGCAGTTGGTTGAGGCTATTCTTTGTATTACGATTGAGATTTGCAATATCCTGTTTCTGCTGTTCTTGGTTTGTAATATGAATCGTACCTTCTGCCACTGCCGATTTTGTTGTACTATTGGCTTTGTCTTTGACCGTCGGTGTCAGATTCGGTGTTAAGCCTCTCTGGTTCAGCTCGCTACTCTTGTCATTTGGGAAATAGGATACGCCTATACCGCCTGCTTTATAATCCGCTTTGTTAGCTGTATCTTTCCATGTCAATGTGCCCGTAATCAGCGTATTCTTATCCTTGCTTGCATTGCTATCAATCACACCACCTTTGAGATGAGTGTTGTTTTTGACAGTAACATCAAAACCTTCGCTTCCTGCACGAATGCCAGCCTGATCGGTAGCACTTTCATAATTGCTATGGATAGTATCTTTGCTTGCACCACCACTGGCGCTGGTTTTGCCATTTTTCACGCCATAGTTGACAGATAGCCCTGTAGAACTATTCTTTCCTTCATAGGTCTTTTTATCTTGCTTGGTCTCAATAGAGAGATTCCCACCTACATTGCCAGTGACTTTGTTACCTGTCATTTCACTGCCTGTGATAGTGATATCTTTGCCGCTGGTGAAGCTCAAGTCTGTGCTAGCTGTGACTTGGCTCTTTTCATAGGTCGTTTCGTTTTCTTTCACGTTGCCTTTGGCTTTGCTATAGGACGCACTGACACCTTGCAATCCACCCACGCCAATAGAAGCACCTATGCTGGCACCACTGGATTTTGTGCTTTCCTTGGTTGTATTGCTATTTTCGGCAGCAGAGATATCAATATCTTTCTTGGTGTCCAGTGTGACATTTTCACCACTGACTTGGCTTCCTTTGATATGAATATCTTCTTTGGTAGCTTTGATAGTCACGTCACCTTTGGCCGTGATATGACTTCCTACGGCTTCTTTCGTTTCGCTATGGCTTTCTGCCTGGCTATGGCTGCTTCCGATGCCTACATTCAGTGTAAAGGTATTCTTTCCGCCTAGCTGGTTATCTTTGACTTTATCTGCTTCTTTCCAGTCTTTTCCTTTTGCAAAGAGGTCACTTTCTTTTCCGGCTTTATCATAGAGGCTATCAATTACATCTTGTTGATTTTTATAGTTCTTGACAATCTGATTCGCTTCTTGACCAGCTTTGACTGCATATAGCCCAGCTAACCGTTTGTCTTTCACTTCGCTAGCTCTGGTGATAGGCTGTACGACGCTATTGACAGCCTCGATAGTCGCCCCGCCGACAGAGACAGTGAGTCCACTCTTCTTATACTCATGTTTTTCATCACTATGATAGATATTATCCTTGCTAGTGATTTCCACATTTTCGCCAGTCATGGAAATATCTTTCCCAGCGATAATGTC
Organism: Dialister sp.; assembly: GCA_022722495.1. GTDB lineage: Bacteria > Bacillota > Negativicutes > Veillonellales > Dialisteraceae > Dialister. Next base: position 1,730 of record JAIJLI010000063.1, read on the forward strand.
CGAGGCATCCACATGAACATCTTTGTTCGCTTCGATGGTCACATTGCCTGCAATACTACCTACCGTAGAGCCTTTCTGCGTAATGTTTGCATCTTTGTATTGGTCATTCCGTTTTTCGCTACCGATGGTAAAGCCAAGTCCACCACCTAAGAGACCACTCTTCTTAACACGTTTTTCGTAGTCATGCTGTTCTACTTCTTCCGCACTTTCGATAGTCGTATCTTTACCAGAAGCGATAGACACATCATTGGTGCCTACGACATTGGACGCAATCACTTTCGTATTGCTACCGGAAACGATGGTCACAGTATCACCAGAAAGCATACTACCAGTAGCAGTCTTATTTTCATCATGGCTCTTGATGGTAGTTGTCTTATGGGAGAGGAAGCCGCTTTCTTTATATTTGAGGCCATAGTCGTCTATGGCTTCGTTATAGCCGTTCTCTATGGTTACATCATGGCCTGCTTTGGCAGTGATAGCCCCTGTCTCACTAGCTACCGTGGTATTTCTGGCTTTGAGGTCATTGCCAGAGATGAGGGAGATATCTTTCCCGGCGGTCAAAGTATTCGCTGTTTCTGTCTTGCGATAGGTGCGGATATAGTTGTCGCTGTTCTCCGTCATGTCTTTCTTGGCTTCCAGACTATCCGTATCCATAGTGAGATTGTGCCCAGCAGAGAGGATCATAGAGCCATTTTCGCCGAGTGCTGCTAGCGTAGCACCCGTCATGGTGATGTCTTGTCCTGCTTGCATGAGAAGTACGCCTTCTTTCCCTTTCACAGCAATGCCAGCGGTAGTATCTAGGATATCTTGGTTTTTGCCATGTTGGACGGTGTCTTTCATAAGAATGTTTCTACCTGCATCGAGTAAGATTTTGTTTTCTCCCTCGATGATACCACTATGTACAATATCCTGGCTAGCTTTGAGGGAAATGTCATTGCCGAAGATGGTGCCTTTGTTCACGATGTTCTTGGACTTAGTGATGATGGTATTTCCTTTGAGTGTGCCTTGGTTCGTCAAAGTGCCCTTGGTATCTGTAATCAAGGTATTGGCACTGATGAGGCTGCCGTCTTCGGTGAGGACTTTTGCCGTGCTGGCTTTGAGATACACATGAGGATAAAGAACCGTGTATGTCTTGCCATTCACGGTGACGGTGGTGGTCTCGAGCCAGACGATGTCGCTGGTGAGAGCGGCTATCTGTTCTTTGGTGAGGGCGATGCCTGGTTTCAGATTGTATTCTTTCGCATAGGCGATCCCTGCATCCATGAGGGCTTTGTATTCTTCTTCGTCATTGGTATAGCCATTGAGATAACGCATGCCAGTGAGCTGGGTCACTTGGTTCCGGATGAGTTCTTGTTCATAGAATCCGTCACCGAGCCGTTTATTCACTTTGTCGTTATCCCAAAGGAGTTGGTTGTACATGTAGTCAGACGAGAGAAATGTCTTTTTGTTGGTGAAGGCGGGATCGGTCTCGATGAGATACTTGGCCTTCTCTTCTGGATGGAGCTTGTAGAGAGAGCTATCTGGGATAAAAGACAGCGTGCCACCTGTTTCTTTTCCGGCTGTACTGCCTGGATTGGTTTCTTTCCCAGTAGCAAATGGATTCAAATGCTGTTGGACGTTATCTCGCATGGTCTGGGTGATGTCTTCTTTATTTGGGTTCTTTCCTGTGTTTCCTTCATAGGATCCAACATCAAGAGAGGTGGGGTTGTCCAGCTCTTTCTGTGGCGTCTTGAAAATTTGATCCCGATAGTGCCGTCTCCATGCCTTATGGGGTCTATGTTTTCTTTTGGTGTAGCTTTCTTGTGTGGTACCGAAGGTGATTTTCTGCACTTGATTCTTTTCGGCAATGTTGTCCAATGTGCCACTGTTTGCCGTGAGGGTACTCCCAGCGGTGATACGGCTGTTTTCATTGGTCACGTTGCCAGAGAGGATCATATCTTTCCCACTGGAAATGTTGCCCGCTTTCGTTTCCTGCACTTGTTTTTCTGACGTGTGGGTGGTGGTGCGAATGATGGTGTAGTATTTGATGGCTTTACTTTCGATAGCACCGATGGAATCATTGTAAGCCTTGGCTTCTTCGTTGTAGGCTTTTATCTTTTCATTGAGTTGATTCAATATTTCTTTATACTGCTTGTCCCAATCGGCTTGCTTCGGATCATCATAGCCGGGGCGTGGAGTATCCATGGATTTGACACCCAGTTCTTTAAAAATGGGATCATTGTAGTCATAGTTTGGTGCTTCTTGGCCTACTAAATCGTCGGGGACTGGGTTTTCACCGTCTTTCCGTTCTTCCTCGGTGATTTGTTCTATCTTGTCATAACCGGCTTCTTCGTAGAGTGTTTTCGGGGTGATACCTTTGTTATGGTACGCCCCATAGCCGCTATCCAGAGCAGAAAATTCATCTCTGGTGAAAGATTGCCCTTTTTCTGGATGTCCATTTTCATCGATACGGATAAGGTCAGGATTAGTGACTTCGCTTGTCCATACACGTTTTGCCGAGAAGGCCTCATTGGCATTGGTGATGGTAGGAGCTGTGAGAGACATATTTCCTTGTGCTTTGATGTCAGCTCCTTGGTTAGTGATGTCTTTGGCTTCGGAAATAGACATGTCGCCACCGGCATAGAGCAGAGAAGAGGCACTATTCAGCAAGGTATCCCCTGTAATGATCATGTCATTCCGTGCAGCGATAGTGGCAGACTTCACCTGTGCCATATCTGCTAAAATAGCATCGACAGCCTTTTTGGAAGCAGCATAGGCCGCTTGCTTATTTTCTATTTCTTTGAAATAGTTTTCTTTTTCACTATTGCTCTTGAAAGCGGTCACGTCGATGGCAAAGGCGTCATCCAGATCTTTTTCTTTCTGCTTTAAATCTTTCATAGCAGCAGCCAGTTTTTCTTCCAGTACTTTGTCTTTTCTATTTTCCAGCGTCATAGCATGAAGGGTAATGTCTTCACCATAGATACGACCGGTAGCTATATTCTGTAATATATCTGTGGTGATTGTACTTGCTTGGTCAGCACTCACTAAACCACGGTTTGTCAGAGTCGTGGACGTGATAGAAACACTGCCACCGTTGATCTCACCACTTTCTTTATTGGAAATATCTTTGGCACTGAGTGTAAGTGTCCCTTTGGATTCCAGTTTCTTGCTGTTAGTCAGGTTACCTTTGGCGGAAATGGTCAGATTTCCATCTGCCTGGGTGATACCGTAGTTTTCTTTCGCACTGTCATTGGTGATGTCATGATCTGTGGTGATAGTCAGGTTATTACCTGCTGCCAATTTCCCATCCAGCTGAATATCTTTCGTTGTGATAGTTTCATTCTGCCCAGCCGTGATGGTTCCTTGGGCATTATGAATCAGATCAGATGAAATAGAAATATTCTCATTGGCAGCGATTAGACCTTGTTCATTTTCCACTTTGTCTGATACAGAAATGGTATTGCTCCCATAAGCAGTTAGTTTCCCTTGAGAGTTATTTAGTGTTTTTCCTTGGATAGACAAGGTACTGCCAGAAGCGATATTACCATTCAGGTTGTCCGTATGACTGGCTTGGATAGTCACATTTCCATTGGCAAGGATTTCACTATTGGAATTGTCCAGCGCATTTTCTTCTTCACTGGTTGTGATAATGGACAAGTCTTTTTCAGAAGCAATGGTCTTGTGATTGGTGACTTGGTTGGCAGTGATTGCCATATTTCCAACGCTTCCCATGATTTTATCATTGGTGATCTGTCCATCGGCCTGCAGGCTTATATGTCCAGAAGAAGCCATGGTTCCTGTATTTTGTATAGTCTTCGCATGGATGGTCATGTCTTCCGTGCTGTGGGTGGTGCCGGCATGGTATAAGTTTCCTTGGTTATCCAGCACCATATGCTGGCTTTCGATGGCACCTTTAATGTCTATAGGAAGGCCTTTTTCATTGCCAATAAGGAAGATACGTCCAGCATACATGCCGCCTAGGTCTTTCACATCAATGGCAATCTCCGGTTCCTTTCCTTTTCCTTCGATAGCAGTGACTTTCCCTGTATTAGCATCAATCACATTGGCACCGGTGGTGACATGTACGGTATTCCCAAAGATAGCCGCTTCGATTTCTGCGGCTCTGGTATAAAGTTCCAATGTGTCTGCTTTTTTACCATTGAGCCCATTTCCGGTGATAAGAATGGTAGCGTCATTATCTATGCGGAAATCTTTCAGTCGTTCCTTGTTGTCATACTCCGGTTTGCCCGTGGTCAAAATGGCACGAGCTGTATTGATGAATCCGCCACCATTGACGGTAATACCATTCGGATTGGCAATGATCACATCAGCTTTATGGCCTGCTACTTCCAGAAACCCATTCATCGTCGTAGGATTTCCGCTGGTCACTTGGTTCACAATGATTTTCGCCGGACCTTGTGCCATATTGGCATTGCCTTGCACGTAACCGGCCAGTTCCGTTTTGGATAGGGTATAGGAGTTATTCAGAATGGCCCCTTTAGTAGGTATATTGAATCGTTCATAGTCATTCCGAGAGACGCCACCAGCGGTGGGGGCAGAAATATTGACTAAGGGGATCCCATTGGCTGTTTCCTGCACTAATGGACACCGATTTCCCGGTGTTGTTGTATCAGGAAGAATGGGGGCTTCTGCCCATGCGATGGTATCACCGAAAAAGACACCGCTCAGTAAGACACAGAGTATCTTCCTTCCTAGGGATTTCATGGCTTTTGTTTTGATAGACATGGATGATATGGATTTCATGGTATGACGCTTCCTTTATATCTGTAGGCAGTTAGCAGTTGGCAGTTAGCCGTCATTGATATACTGCTGAGTACCAATTGCCTACCACTAACTAATTCTTGCTAACTAATACTAAAATTTCCAGCTTACAGTAAATCCGGGAACCCATTTCCTGGTGTGATAGCCTTCGGGTTTGTACAGGCTACAACTTATAAAGGCATCATAGGAAAGCCCTGAGGAAAAGTTTCCACGAAGGCCCAATGCCATACCTGCTATGGTACGCCCCACCAGGACATCGGTAGAGAGACCATAGACGCTGCCTACATCCAGTCCCAGGTAGATATCGCTATGAAGGATAGGAATGTTGGAAGATAGTTCATTTCTCAGGTACCATCCACTTTCTCCCATTAGGGTATATTCTCCATCAAAGCCTCTGACGGTATATCTATTTCCTATGCTTATGGCATCTACGCCGTATAGCCTATTTCCTTTTGTATTCCATTGTCCATGAAGGGAGCTGGAAAAGGATGCTTGACGATGCCCCATTGTAAACGGCTGCTGCCAGTCGATGTCAAAGAGCCACATCTGGTACCTTGTCTTTGGAGAATCGGGATAGGTATTTTCTTTTTGGGCACCCATCCAGCCGGTTCCTTGTTTATGCCCCAGTCGTACATAGAGGGTATTTCTTCCTATATATATGCGATCAGATAAACCAACCTCTAAAGCAGTGGTATCCATGGCTTGTATGGGGATTTCCATGTCGTTAATAAAGTAATGGGAGTCTCTCTTGATCATAGAAATATCCAGTGCTTTTCTTTCTGACTGAGAACGGGAAATCATATGGTCATAGGTGAAGCGGGTGGTCTGTGTCTTCCCACTACTGATAAAGTCATAAGGGATACCGGCAACGGTTTGATGATAGCGGCTGCGATTGTGGCTGATAGTCAGACGGTCTTTCCCTTTCGGGATCGTATAGGAAAAGCTCTGATACCGACTCCCCTTTTCAGAGCCTCTCCGACTTCCATCCAATACAGCAGATAGTTGTAAGGTATCATTGGCATGAAATACATCATCAAAAACAATGCCTGCATTCCATTGGTATTTCCCTGTTTCTTTCATGCCGGAGTCATCTAACGATAGCATCCCATGGACTTGCTTTCCCTGTTGCACGGTGAGTTCTAGGTCCGAATAGCCGGCCTTAGCCGTAGGAAGTATTTTCATGGACACCTCTTGGGACGATACTCGTTTCATATTTTCCAGGCCTTCCTCCAGCATGCGAAGGTTCAAGAGGTCTCCGTCCCGGATGGGGAATGCGTTCTGCCAGGGAAGTTTCTTACTGCCCTGGCTGTAGATGACCTGATGCAGTCTACCGGGCAAACATAATAAATGAAGAGTGCCTGCAGAAATATTCTGCTCAGGAATCACGACCTGGGTGGTCACATAGCCTTTATCTTGCAGCTTTTGATTGAGTATTCTCACTAGTTTCTCTATGTCGTTCATGCTCAATTTCTGCTTTTCGTAGGCATGCACCTTGTCGTTCAAGAAATCCAGTTCTTCCGGTAGATCTTCTAGATGAATTTCGTCCACATAAAAAGCAGCCATCGAGGGAGAGATGTCCTGTGTCTCTTTCTCGATGGCTGTTTTTTCTACTTTTATGCGGGGCAGAACGGCTCTGTCTTTTTTCCATTGTTCCAATTGCCGAGCTTGGTTCAGCTGTTCCTGCTGTATAAAAGGCTCAGATGCCTTTATGGCAGAAACCGGCAGCGTATAAAGTATAGATAGTGATAAAGTGGCTATAAGAATCGGTGTACTTCTTTTCATGTTCCCATATCCTCCTCAAAATGATAGATTTTCATTACTTTCTTTAGAGAATATGTTACAGCTTTTACTAAAGATTAGCAAGTAGGGAAAATGATCAGTTGTCCTGACGCTCATAGAACGATTCAGACTGTAGAATTGGTTCAGCATAATAACTCTTTGAATTCTTAACTTTTTCTAAAATTAACCGTTCTCCTCTTTTCAAAGACGCATCCTCATTATATAATTAGATAATTTTGTGCGTCTTTCGCACTATATGATTT
>JAIJLI010000738.1 GCA_022722495.1 Dialister sp.
ATTCCTTATTTTAACACATTCATAAACGATTGCGAAATACTATAAATGAAAAGATCTATGAGTTTTTGTTTGAATCAGCCGCCATTCATCCGCCCTTTGGACCCACTAAAAAAGCTGCAGCCCTAGCTGCAGCTTTTTTGCTGAACTTATTTTCTTTCTTTGATACGAGCAGCTTTGCCGGAGAGTCCGCGCAGATAGAAGAGCTTTGCACGACGAACGATGCCGCGGCGTCTTACTTCGATCTTTTCCAGACGTGGAGAATGAACGAGGAAGGTTCTTTCTACGCCGACGCCGTAGGAAATACGACGAACGGTGAAGGTTTCACGCAGGCCTGCGTTCTTTCTTGCAATAACGACGCCTTCATACATCTGAATACGTTCGTTCTTGCCTTCTACGACCTTTACATGAACTCTGACGGTGTCCCCCGGACGGAATTCAGGAATGTCGTTTCTGAGCTGTTCTTTTTCCAGTGTTTCGATAATGTTCACGATCTTTTCCTCCTATCACACAGGACATTCATGCCGATCGCATTTGGCAGAGGACTGTCCAGACTAACAGTAGCATTGTATCACAGCTTTCTTTCGATTGCAATGATTTTCGCCACGCATTTGGATATTTTAGCATAAAAAAAGAAGGGGCGCAATGCCTGTCTTTCTCCCGCGTCCTAAAGCCAAAAGGCGATGTGAAATAACGTTCATCTCATTTTCGCGTTCCATCTGCCGCGGGGAACTTGCAGTTGCAGCTCTCATAGGAGTGACCGAGCAACCTTATCCCAGCTGTCTTTCATGCCATAGTCACCCTATCCGCCCCTTTCGGGCACCTTTCCCTAGAGGGGAAGGCTATTAAGTTAAGCGGCAGAACGTTCTTGGCTCCCCATCGGGGGAGCTCCCCGATGGGGTGAGGGGGGCTACGTAGCGGTATTACATGAAAGTGTTGAAATATCGATAGCATCGGACTATTCAACATAGCACGCTATACCGCTGGCATGCCCCCATTGCCTTCGGCACTTCCCCCGCAGGGGGAAGCAAGACGTTACGTAGTTAACGATTTCCTTAACTTAATAGCATTCCCTAGAGGGGAAGGCTGCGATACGAGAATACCATCTTCTAAAAAAAGGCGGCGAAGCCGCCAC
>JAIJLI010000739.1 GCA_022722495.1 Dialister sp.
TCATAGAACATTTTTGTGCCCTGTGCCGTATGTCCACAAAGTAGGAATTCGGGGTAAAAATCAGAAATTTCCACGATTGCGGAATTGATATGGTATAATCAATTCAACGGTTATAAATGTCGTTAGAAAGGGGGAACTGCTTCAATGAACGGAGCTACTACAATACAGGAACGGCTAAAAGATTTACGATTAAACAAAGGATTAAAACTGGAAGAACTGGCTGAGCAAACGGGTATTTCAAAATCGGCTCTTGGCAGTTATGAAAAAGATGACTATAAGGAAATCAATCATGGCAACCTTATCCTGCTGGCAGATTTTTATGGGGTGTCCCTCGATTATCTCTTTTGCCGGACAGAGAACCGGGCGGAGATCAACACGCCATTAAGGGAGCTGCATTTGAGTGATGAGATGGTAGCACTTCTGAAAAGCGGTCGGATTAACAACCGTCTGCTGTGCGAACTTGCCACCCATAAGGACTTTATCAAGTTTCTTGCGGATATTGAGATTTATGTGGATGGAATTGCCACCATGCAGATTCAGAACCTCAACGCCCTTGTCGATACTGTCCGGCATGAAATCATTGAACGGTATCGCCCCGGCGAAGATGACCCGCATTTGAAAGTGCTGCAAGCTGCCCATATCAGTGATGATGAATATTTCAGCCACATGGTTCTGGATGACCTCAACCTGATTATCCGGGATAATCTGGAATCCGTCGAAAATGACAAGGGCAGCCGTTTGGAAAAACTGGCAATGCTTTACTGCAAGCAACTCGGTATCAACTACAAAAATTTATCGGAAGAAGAATTTCGCTGGCTGATTCGGATTCTCAAAAAATCAAAGAAAATGGGAACGCTTATCAGCCAAAGGAAAAAACGGTAAAGAAAAACCGCTGTTGCATGGTTTGTTAGCTTCCATGTAGCAGCGGTTTGTACTGTGGTTATTTAGTTGAAAATCAGAACGACACTGGAAGTTGTTTATCCAAAATGAAATGGAATAACCATATCAAGTAAAAATGCAAAAACTATACTAATGGTTCCCATTAGCACAGAACTTTTCAATGTGTCCCTCCTCAAAACAGTAAGTCCGATAATAAAGACTATCAATTCTAAAACAGAGCGTGCTTTGAAA
>JAIJLI010000740.1 GCA_022722495.1 Dialister sp.
GATCAGGATAAACATCAGCGAGAGCAGACAGATGCTTACCATCACCTGTCTCACCCTCAGTCCGCACCTCAGCAGCTTATGATGGATATGGTTCTTGTCGGGCAAGAACGGATTCTGCCTGTTTCTCAGTCTGTGGCCCACCACTCTCACCACGTCGAGCAACGGCACCAGCATCGTGGTAAAGGCAAACACCATGTTGTAGTCGGAAACCACATGCGGGTTCACATCCACCGTGCTCAGGTGAATCATCAGGAAACTGATGATGTAGCCCAGCGACAGCGAACCCGAATCGCCCATAAAGAGCTTCCTGCCCCTCATGGCATTTCCAAACACGTTGTAGAACCAGAAAGGGATAATCACACCCAGCGCCGCAATGCAGAGCAGGGCGAAGGAAAACAGATGGAGCCAGATGTGCAGCCCCGCTAGAGCCACCAGCGAGATGCCGCAGAGTCCGGAAGCCAGTCCGTCGATGCCGTCAATCAGGTTGATGGCATTGGTTACGTACACCACGATGAGCACGGTGAAAGGCATGCCCACCCAGGGCGACAGCTGATAGATTCCGAAGAGTCCGTCGAGCGACTTAATCCACACACCCGAAGCCACGAGCAGTGATGCCGCCACAATCTGCACCAGGAACTTCTTCTTGTACCCCACTCCAATCAGGTCGTCGGCGAGTCCCACCAGGAACAGCATCATGCTACCCACCAGCAGTGCCAAAAACTCATAAGGCACCTCCCCGTGCATCGACCCGCTGCTCAGTCCCATCAGATGATATATCAGCACCAGACCGCCCATGGTAATCAGCATCACTGGGAAGAACGAGAGTCCGCCCAGTCGCGGAATCGGCGCATGATGCACCTTTCTCTTGTCCGGCATATCAAAGAGTTTCTTCTTATGCGAGATAAGGAGAATGTTAGGCAGCACAAGCATGGCTACAATAGTAGACACGAAGAATGCTGCCAACAAAAAATAATATATAGTTAGCATAAATTTGCTAAATAAAAACAGTATAATTTATCCGAATATTATCAGATATGATAAACTCCCTCCAGTGGACAGATATTGAAGCAATCCATTACCACCTTACCCTTGAGTTTATCCCAGTTCTGCTTGATATGGTCGTGCTTCA
>JAIJLI010000741.1 GCA_022722495.1 Dialister sp.
CGAGATGGGGCATGCTAGCGGTATAGCGTACTATGTTGAATAGTACGATGCTATCGATATTCCAACACTTTCATGCAATACCGCTACGTATCCCCCTCAGCCCTTCGGGCAGCTCCCCCGATGGGGAGCCAAGAACGTTCTTCCGCTTAACTTAATAGCATTACCCAATGGGGAAGGCTACGATACGAGAATACCGCTTCCCCCATAACATCAAAGCGAATACACGCATATGTGAAAAAAGAATAACGACGGACAAAGCCTTCCCCTCGAGGGGAAGGTGCCCCGTAGGGGCGGATAGGGCACAGGCGGGATGAAAGACAGATGAGGAAAGCGGAACAGCGCGGCACATCTGGGGAAAGAGTGAGTCTCTTGGCAAAGATTTCTCGCTGCGCCCGAAATGACGATACAGGGATCTGATGTCTCCTAGTCTGATCCCTAATACCTATCTACTAATCCCTAGTCACTCATCTCTGCTTTCAAACTTCGGGGTTCGCCCATTCCATGAGAAAAGCGGCACTGCATGACTCGCAGTGCCGCTTGCATTTGTGGAAACGCTGATTAAATCCGTGTTTCCTTATTTCTCCATTTTCACGCCGACCTTCTTCAATGCTTTGAAGGTATAGTCGAGAATGTTGTACAGTGTCTCGCCGTCTTCTGCGGTGAGCTTCTTCGGATCGATCCGTTTCATATCCTTGTAGTAGAAAGCAAGCTTCTCACCGATGGCTTCGATGGCTTCGACTTGGTTCTCCTTTGCTGTATCCTGCTCTTCGACGGCCCCCGCCTGGACTTTGAATAGCTCTTCCTGAAGGCGCGCATTCTCGTCTTCCAAAGACTCGATGGTGAGCTTCAGTCCTTCATTGTCATCGCGTTCCTGCGACAGGTTCATCTGCAGACTTTCCACAGTGCCTTTCAGCACCAGGATCAGCTGCCGTGCCACTTCCATGGCTTCCAAAGTATTTGCATTCTGCATGCGTATCGCCTCCCGAGAAAAAGGGTCATCGGGTTCATCGGGTTTAGCGGAAGTGACGCCATGTATCCCATTTCAGTCACTCCTATCCCCAGCCACAAATCCCTGAACTATGGAAACGCTGATTCAATGACAAAGTCAGATTTAATCAGTGTTTCCCT
>JAIJLI010000064.1 GCA_022722495.1 Dialister sp.
GGAAAAGAAATAAATGAAACTAAAAATCCCGACGAAAAGTCGGGATTTTTTTATTTCCGATGAGATCCACTCCGCGGACGTGGATCTCATCGGAAATATCTTCGCGAATCAGGGATGAAAAAGGAGACACAGGGGAAGCGCCGATCAGATCCCAAAATCAAATTGCAGCGATCTCATCCGTGTTTCCGCCAAGTGATGATGACAGCCCCAAATAAGAGCGATGCCCGCTGCATGCAGTCACCGGACACCCGTCCGTCAGTCACTCCTAGTCCCTATTCCCCAGCAGTCTTTCTTCTATTGCTTCCTTGGCCTTCCTGACAAAGGAAAGCATCTCCGGATCCAGCGGATAGCGGATGACGCAGCCGGGCGAGAGAATGACATGGCGGCCGCCCGTCTCTCTAAGTGTCTCAAAGATCTGGTGCTCGATCTCATTTTTATGTCCGTCGGTGATATCCATGCGTTCAAGGCCGGCCATGATGCACTTCCCGGTCATGACCTGCGCCTCGTGGATGTCCGGCAGAGATTCCCATGCATGCCAGTTGAAAATCTGAACGGGGTATTTCCGAAGCAGGGGGAACATGATGTGCTTTCCATGGGCATGCAGCACATTGCACCAGCCCTGCGAAGCGGAAAGGACCGCGATATCATAGGGCATGCCGTACTCTTTGTAGAAATCCTCCTTCACCAGATCATAGGAGGAAAGCTGCGTCGCAAAGAAAATGCCATCCGCACCCAGCTCGATGACGCGCTGGACGAGGGCGCAGGTGGTCTCTGTGATGGCAGTCAGGGCTGCCTTCACTTGCTCTCCATGACCGGAAGCGATGTGCTCCATCATGTGCGGACACAGTTTGTTTGCCGTAGTCAGCGGACTGAAGACAGTGAAAATGACAGGCACTTCGCCATTGGTCTTCTTCAGCAGTCGCTTCAGATAGTCCTGCTCACGAGCCAGCGCCCCCTCATGGAGTGAGACCGGCTTGACTTTCAGCCAGTCTTCCGGCGTATGGACCGGAGTGGAAATGATTTTCGCCACGCCGCCTCTCTCAATGTCCGAATAATCGACTGTCACGCCGAAGTCTTCGACGCTGTACATACCGTTATTCATCGTCTTCAAGATATCGACGTCATAGGTCTTATAGAAATCATAGGTATGTTCCGCATTCACTGCGGGATCGAGATCGATTATCGGCAGATGAGACCACAGCGAGTATGGTACACGGTCTACTGCCTCTCCACGGATGGCGGCAGCGATGCGTTCTGCCTTCGTCATAGGGGCAGTTTTTTTTCTCTTCATAGAAAAACTCCTTTCCAAAATGCTTATTATTTTCCCTATTATACTATAAATGAAGGGGAGGTTTAAGAACGCGGGCTTCCGAGTGAACCACGACTTCATCTATCGATCCATTGCCTGTTATCTATGAATGAGTCACTTCCATTGACCATGTATTCCTGTCCGTTATCTTTTTTATGCCCGACAGTTCTTGATGATTTTAGCTCCAATGAATGCGCGGGACTTTTTTGAACCGCAAGGCAGCCGATATCTCTTTTCGAATTCTTAAATTTCAGTGCATAAGAAGAAAGATTGATTGATAATTTCCATATGTAAGAGTATAATACTTATAAGTAATATTCGATTTTTTGTTTTTTCTATCAATCATTTGGGGGATCTCCATGAAATTGACATTGCTCGCCCTGAGCTATTTCCAAAAGACAGCCGAGTTGCAGCACCTGACGCGCGCAGCAGAAGCCCTTCACATTTCCCAGCCGTCCCTGTCCCATACCATCAAGGTCCTTGAGACCGAGCTCGGCGTGCCGCTCTTTTCCAGAAGCGGCCGAAACATCGTCCTCACAAGATATGGCGAGATCCTGCTCCGCCATACGAACCGCATCATGCAAGAGCTGCACGGTGCGCAGAAGGAGCTGGCGGATACCAAAGAAGCACAGAAGCTCACCGTCACCATCTCCCTTTTCGCGGCTTCTATGATCATCCCGGCTTTCCTCACCCGTTTCCGTCAGGAGCATCCGGATATCCGTTTCGAGATCCTGCAGCAGCACAATAAGCCGGGTCAGCAGAACCAGAATCATGTGGATCTCTTCCTGTCCTCTTCCATCAATCCGATCGAGAATGACCACTCTGTGACGCTCCTCAAGGAAGACATCATGCTGGCTATGCCGGATACGGATCCGCATGCCAGAAAATCGTCTGTCAATCTGGATGAATTTGAGAAAGCGGGATTCATTTCTCTGGAAGCAGGCTCTTCCCTTCGTACCATCACAGACTTCTACTGCCGCATGGCAGGCTTTGTCCCACACGTGGTACTTGAGAGCGACAGCCCAATGACGGTACGTGAATTCATCCGCGCCGGCCTCGGTGTATCCTTCGCGCCGCGCATCACATGGCACGGTGTCGGCGGCGACCATGTCGCGCTGGTGCCGATCTCCTCTCCGAGCTGCTCGCGCTACATCAGCCTTTCGTGGAAAAAAGGCGAGAAGCTCTCTCCCCCGGCAGATATGCTGAAGCGCTATATCATCGAGAATTTCTCTGACTTCGCCAGAGAATATGCGGGACTTCCGCCGGAAAGATAAGAAAAAAACGAAGGCATCTTCCTTCTGGTGCCTTCGTTTTTTAGTGATCGCGCGGCTCACCGGATCCGATAAAACGCATATCCTGCTATATGAGAGAGCCGCCGCCATGCCCCGCCCCTTCTCACAAGCAAAAAGCCCATCAGACGATGGGCTTTTTGCTTGTGAAATTGTCTATACCAGGCGAGAATGCCGTGGTTACATCAAGTGGGAGCTGTCCGATAGAAGCATGACTCTCCAGATCAGACGAGAAATGCCATCTCCTGTTTCCAGGCGTCCATAGCTTCCTTCATGGAAGCGATGGCTTTTTCTGCGTGTGTCTGCTGACGTTCTACGGACTTCGGCCCTGTGCCGCCGTAGCTTTCACGGTTCTTTACACAGTTTTCGATAGAGAGGGCTTCTTTGATGTCTTCTTCAAAGAGCGGGCTCATGGATCTGAATTCCTCCATGGAGAGATCCAGAAGGACCTTATGGTGCTCGATGCAGTAGTGGACAGCACTTCCGACAACGGCATGCGCCTGACGGAAAGGCAGGCCTTTCTTCGCAAGGTAGTCCGCCATGTCGGTCGCATTCGAGAAGTCACTTTCAAGGACTTGGCGAGTGTGATCGCCATTGACAGTCATGGTGGAGATCATGCCGGCATAGATATCGAGGGCGAAGTACAGGGTATCCAAGGCATCAAAGACGCCTTCCTTATCTTCCTGCATATCCTTGTCATAGGCCAGCGGCAGACCCTTCATGACGGTCAGAAGACCGATGAGGTGTCCATAGACACGGCCGGTTTTGCCGCGAATGAGCTCACACATGTCCGGATTCTTCTTCTGCGGCATGATGGAGCTGCCCGTGGAGTATCCGTCATCAAGCTCGATGAACTGGAATTCGCTGGTGGACCAGTAGATGAATTCTTCCGACAGACGCGAGAGATGCATCGCACAGATCGACGCGAAGGAGAGAAACTGGAGAAGGTAATCGCGATCCGAGACCGCATCGAGGCTGTTTCCATAGACGGAGGCGAAGTGAAGGTCATTCGCTTCTTCCTCGGGATGTGTCGGGTACGTGGTTCCTGCCAGTGCACAGGCGCCGATCGGCGACATGTCACACATATCGTAGCAGTCTTCGAGACGCTTGAAGTCACGCTCGAGCATCGCAAAGTACGCGAGCATGTGATGAGCGAAGAGGACCGGCTGCGCGCGCTGCATGTGGGTGTAGCCCGGCAGGATGACGTCCTGATATTTCTTGGAAGCAGCGAGGAGGGCTTCTAAGACGGCGATGAGCTTTTCAGACAGGCGTGCGATATTTCTCTTCATGTACATATGGAGATCCAGTGCGCACTGGTCATTGCGGCTTCTCGCCGTGTGGAGGCGGGCGCCGGCATCACCGATCTCCTCGGTGAGACGTTTTTCGATATTCATATGAATATCTTCGAGTTCGACGGAGAAAGGGAATGTCCCTTCATCGATCTCTTTTTTGATAGAGAGAAGACCCTTGGTGATCTTTTCCTGATCCTCTTTGGAAATGATCCCATGAGCCGCCAGCATTTTGGCATGGGCGATAGAGCCGGCGATGTCCTCACGATACATGCGGCAGTCATAGGAAATGGATGCATTGAAATCCAGTGCATTCTTTTCCTCTGCCTTCGTGAAGCGTCCGCCCCACATCATATCACTCATTTTGCATTCTTCTCCTTCATGAGGGCACGGATGGTGAGCGGCAGGCCGAAGAGGTTGATGAAGCCTTCTGCATCTGCCTGATTGTATACATCATCTTCACCGAAGGTGACGAATTCTTCATTATACAGGGAGTACGGGCTTTCTGCGCCATTGGACATGATGTTGCCCTTGTAGAGGCGAAGGGTGACTTTGCCGGTCACGGTTTCGGAGGTCTTGCCAGCGAAGGCCTGCAGTGCTTCGCGCAGCGGTGCGAACCACATCCCGTCATATACGAGCTCCGAGTATTTGACAGCAGCGATTTCTTTGAAATGGAAGGTCGCGCGGTCAAGGCAGAGGCGTTCCAGTTCGGTGTGTGCGTAGAAAAGGATGGAGCCGCATGGGTTTTCATAGACGCCGCGGGACTTCATGCCGACGAGGCGGTTTTCTACGAGGTCATCGATACCGATGCCGTTGCGTGCGCCGATGGCATTCAGGGTATTCACGAGCTCTACGCCGTCCATCTTCTTGCCATTGACAGCGGTCGGGATGCCTTTTTCAAAATCGATGGTGACGATCTCCGGCTTATCCGGAGCTTCTTCCGGATCGCAGGTGACGAGGTACATATCCTTGTGCGGTGCATTTGCCGGATTTTCCAGATCATCGCCTTCATGGGACAGATGCCACATGTTCCAGTCCATGGAGTATGGATATTTCTGTGCAGCCTTTTCTTCATCAGTCTGCTTTTCATCATACTTGTCGATCGGCACACCATGTGCTTCTGCATAAGCCATTTCATCTTCACGGGACTTCATATCCCAGATACGCCATGGAGCGATGATCTTCATGTGTGGAGCCAGTGCTTTGATGGTGAGTTCGAAACGAACCTGGTCATTGCCTTTGCCGGTCGCGCCGTGGCAGATGGCATCAGCGCCATATTTCTTTGCCATGTCGACAAGGCATTTGCCGATCAGTGGACGAGCGAAGGAGGTACCGAGCAGGTACTTGCCTTCATAGCGGCCATCTGCCTGAAGGACTTTGTATGCATATTCTTCAATGAATTCTTTGCGAACATCAAGGGTCTCTGCATATTCAGCACCGGATGCGAGCGCCTTCTTGTGGATGGCTTCGAAGTCTTCCGGCTGTCCCAGATTTACGGTGCAGGCAATGACTTCACAGCCATAGGTTTCTTTCAGCCACGGAATGATAACGGAGGTATCCAGACCACCGGAATATGCAAGAACTACTTTCTTTACGCTTTTAATATCTGTCATGATAATGCCGCCTTTCAAAATAATATAGACAATTTCATCAGCCCTTTCACATGGGCTTGTTTGACGATGTGATAATTATACAGCGTTATGCATAAAATTGCAATAGCTTTTGTGAAACTTTTTTCAAATAAAAAAAGCGTGAGAGACTCTATCTCTCACGCTTTGGGATCGTTACCCATTTGTCTATTGGCTGAGGCGGCGCCCTGGGGCGGCCTTCGATCACCAATCACAGATCCACCGGGCTCCTCACTCACTATCCCCGTCTCTATGACTGATGCACGCTGTCAAGGATCACTTCGATGATCTCGCTGCATTCATCCTCGATCTCCAGCATGAAGGAGTACAGGTCTTTGATATCCCGTTTCTTCAGCCCGAGAGACAAGAGGATAAGGGAGGCAAGCTCTCTTCGAAGCACACGGACAGGACCGGTGCGGTCAAAGTCGAAGGCTTGCATATAGCCGAGCATGGCGCCTTTGGAAAGGAGCATGCGTGCATAATATTCATCCGGTTTCAGATAGCCCATACAGTCTGCCTCTGCGAGGTAGTGATCTGCGAGATCCAGATGCGTATGGAGCAGGGCTTCGAAAATCTTTGGCTCCGTATAGGCTTCATAGTAGAGTTCACGGAAAACAGATTTCTTCTCGATCGCATACAGCTCAACCGCCAGTATCGCTGCATAGTGATATTCCAGCGGTTTATCAGAGAAGCGCTTCTCCACCTCATCCACGATCACCTGGCAAAGGTCATTCGTAATGGCCGAGAAAACAGCGTCTTTATTGTCAAACAGATTGTAGATACTGCCCGAGGTGATCCCGGACTCCTGTACGATCTGGCGAATGGTTGTCTTTTTATACCCCTGTTCCAAAAAAAGTCTTTTAGCGGTGTTAAGAATATTCGCACGAACGCCCACCATACGTTCTGCTCTTGTTGCTGCCTGTGCCATGATTATGTCCCCTTTTCATGAACAATGAGGCCAAACTCCGAATGGCCCCGGAAACTCAAAAATCAACTCTTCCCCAAATAAGGATACACTATTTCAAATGTATCTGGTTAATTATAAAATATAATAAAACGAATTGTCAATTTACCAAATAAGAAAATCTGCCAGACGGGACTGATTTTCATCGGGAGGATCAGAAAATTCGCCCTCCGGCATGCATGCACCGAGCCGCTTTTCTTTTGATCGATCAGAAAATCTTTTCCTGCATCGGGCATGGGACGTGGACGTACATGAAGCCAAGGTCAGTCATCCATCAGAAAAATGCAATAGAAAAAGAGCGGGAAATTAGGGGAGACCCGCTCTTTTCTGCCTGCGCTCTTGTGAGGGCGATGGGATGTCATCGGGGCTATGGGGAAAGCGGGAAACCATGATATAGGGGTATACCATGGCGGGATGACTCGCCGATCACGCGAAACGCAGGCAATGGTTTGCTTTAAGACACAGACAATTTGCTTATGCTCTTAAAACATGCTTTTATTATAAATCATGTTTCATGCTTGTCAAGTGGCTTTCCCTACTTTTAAAAGATTTCCCCGCTGCAGGCAGCTAAAGAAGAAGCTTCATCGCGCTTCATCGCCTCCCTAGAAGTGCCCGGACCAGTCGATGAGGTCACTTTCAGAGGCTCCGCCGGCGAAACGAGTCCCTGGAAACCATTCGCCACTCTTGGCCGTTTCTTCTAGCAGCACATCGCTGTCTCCAAGATCACTGGAATACGATGTGCAGAAAGGAATGACCTGCTTTCCGGAAAAGTCATGACTCCGCACAAAATGATACACAATATTCGGTGCTTCGCCCCACCAGATCGGATACCCCAGAAAAACCGTCTCATAGCTGTCCCAACCAGGTACATCCCCATCGATCTCCGGCATAAGGCTCCGATCCTGATGTTCGCGGCTGACGCGGCTGTTGTCATTTCTATAATTGAGATCCGAATCCGTATAGGGTTCTTTCGGCTTGATTTCCCATACATCCAGCCCTTTGGTGCGCGCAATGATTTCCGCAGCACGTTTTGTATTCCCTGTCGCAGAAAAAAATACTACGATGGCTTTGGCATCTTTCTTCACCATATGGGTCTCGCTCGATGCGCCTGCTGCTTTGCCCTCGCGATGAGGCACACCCGTAGTTTCCCCGCAGCCGGTTAACCCTCCCGCGGCCAGAAACGCACACGAAAGAGCGATCGCTTTCTTCCACATCATGATCCTTCCTTCCCCTCTTCATTTTTCTTTTGATAAATTTGGTAATCGATCTGATCGAGCTGCTGCTGCTTTTCGTGAATATCATCCAGCAGGCGGAAGCGTTCTTTTCTGAGCTCTTTGATTTTCATCTTTTCGAGCTCTTGATATGGCACATCCATTCTACCCTCGCACTTTCTTCTTCATCATAGAAATCCAAGCGTCCACATCCTTTTCCGGTGTAATCTGTTCGTCGCCCCCATTCGAGTCAAAGCGGACTTCTATCGTCCCGAGTACTTCATCCGTATGGATTAAATTCTTAAGATGCTTGATGGCGCTCCCTGGCCAGCCACCATGTGTCGTGAAGAAAATCATTTTCTTTCCAGTGAAGTCATGCGTCGTCACGAAGGTACGCATGGCAGGCGCCATGGTGTACCACCAGGTCGGCGATCCCAAAGCAATCACATCATATCCCGCGATATCCTTCTTCATCGGCCGCAACGGCGGACACTCCCCCCGCTGTACTTCTGCCTGCCCCACTTCGATGGTTTCTGCATAAGGGCCATATTTCCTGACTGTCTCGATGCGCTCGATATCCCCCTCCGTGGCTTTTGCCAGCGCTTCCGCGATCTTTTTCGTATTTCCATGACTATAGCTGTAGTAAACAATCAGTATCTTCATAGACACCTCTTCAGCGAGTTAGCGCGTCATAGGCTGCCGCGCTGACTTCCTCGCACCACTCATTAGAAAGATCGGTCCCCGGGATCTCAAAAGCCAGATGGCTGAACCAGCTCTCCCTCTTTGCCCCATGCCAGTGTTTCACATTTGCGGGGATTTCCACGATATCGCCTGC
>JAIJLI010000065.1 GCA_022722495.1 Dialister sp.
ACGTGCTTCTATCTCTGCTGTCAATGGGGACTTTATCAGTTCTTCTTGCATTCCCCAGATGCTGTCCTGGGCAGCCTTTCTCAGGATGTAGTCCATCGTTGACTTGGGCGTATTGTCCTTGACGAGCTTCCCAATCATCAGGTCTTCCATCCTTTGTGCAACGTATGCGTATGCCAAATCCTCGCCACAGGCTTTCGACAAAGCGTCATATTTGCTTCGTCCAATTTCCTTCACCACGGCATTGCGCCACTCGCCGGCAAGAAGAGCCAAGTCCTTCACGATGTTTTTGTCCTTCCATATCTTCTGGTTGCACATCTCCAAGTAGTCCTCTGTGGTTTTGCTGTTCCATTTGCCTGTCTGTTTCAGCACAAATTCCGTGTTGTCGGCATACGGATTGGCAGAAGCAAGCACTCCTGCCAAACTGCTCTGGTATCTGCCTCTTTCCTCCAGTTGCTTGTGCGTCAAGTCATCTCGCACCTGTTTCATCACAGGTGCCAGCTTGCCGTCAAAATATCCTTGAAGGCAATACTCCAGTTCGGCAAAGCGTGTCGGGTTCTTGATTGTACTCATTATAGCGTTACGTTTAGTTGACCTAATATCTGTTCTCTTGTCTGCTCGATGGCTTGGTGATACACTTCCATCTGTTTTGGAAAGTATTCCTCCAGCCAAGCGTTCTTCTCTATTCTGTCATGGATGAAGAGGATGGCTTGCTGCAGTTCTATCTCCACGGAGCATTCTCCTTCCTCTCGGTTATTGAACCACGCCTTTGTCCACCATCTCACTCCTGCACGGTCGGGATAGACGCTTACCACTCTGGGAATGTCGAAGCTCTGAACATCGATGTTCAATTCTGCGAGAGGGTCGATGATGCCACTTGTCCTTACGGCTTCGTCATGGAGTTTTTTTTTAGAACTTCGCTCAATGTGGACAGATAGATGCCATGCCGCAATGCCAGATAGTTCAAGAAATCTGCTATCAGCAGGTTCTGCACCTTGCAAGCCAAGGGCATAGCTCTCTGCCCGATGCCTAACGGATTACTGATGGATGGCATAGCTTCATAGAAATAGTGTTTCGCTGCTGATAGCGAAAAGATGTTTCTCAGCGACTGCTCGGTATGTTGCGGTGTCACATACATCCCTCGATACAGGTCTTCCATATACGATGGCATGAAGCGCAGCATCAGTTCTTCTATCTCTTTCTGATCTTTGTCATACTGTGTGGCAATATTCATGTCGTAGGTCTCAAACTCAGGGAAACCAGTCTTACCGGTCTGTTCCATTGCCTTCACATTGCCATATAGCATGGTCAGGAAATCAATCGGATTGATTTCCTTGCCGTCAAACTTTACCTCGAAATGTAGTCTGTCGCCGCTCAATGCCACGATGTTTCCTGCCTTCACGCTTTGCCCGAAGTTCACGAACACGTTGGCAAGATGGGCGTAGGTCACTTCATACTTGCCGTAGCGTATCACTTGGTAGATACCGTGTGTCGCATCATTGCCAATGCCCGATACCGTTCCGCTTGCCAAGGCTGACAGCAGATAGTGGTTTGCTTCAAAGTCGAGTCCGTGATGGAAAAATATGTCTCCTGTTACAGGATGCTTCTGTTTTCCATAGCCAAGTGTCAGTTCCACGTCCTTGCCTCGCTCCTCAAAGGGCATGCAAAAGCCGCTTTTTGATTGCAGCATCATTTCTTCTGTATATCTCATGTTGTTGTCGTTTTATGTTTTTATCGTTTAATGCCGCCACTGCGTGCGGTCGCTTCTGCTTCGTTTACGTTTCTTCCCTGACCTCCATCACCACTGACAATGTTCTTGATATTTGAATTGTTGCCGATGAGCATCATGCCGAGCATGGCTCCTGCTATCTTGCCAAGCCATCCGAAACGTCCGAAGGTGAGAAACGCTGCTGTCACCAGTCCTGCAAGGCTCAGTCCCGACACATTGCCTTTCCCTAAGTTCTTGAAGAAGTTACCAAACATCTCCAGTCCGTTTCCTCCGAAGATGCCACGGAAGAAGTTACTCATGCCGCTCCACTTGCTGTTGATGTCGCCCATGGCATCATTCACCGCATCCACGGCTTCCCCTGCCTTGTTCTTCAATCCTTTCACATCTTCCACGGCTTCGGATATTTTCTCCGTAGTGTCTTTTCCGACCACCACGTCACTGGCTATCTCCACCATACTCTTGTCGTTGACAAGGTTCTGCCATGCCACATATCCTGCTGCGCTGCCCACAGCGGCTGTTTTCATCGCACTTCCTGCGCCTCTTAGTGCTTGGGTGGGATGCACAGCCGTATTGCTTGCAGATTTCAGTCCTTGCTTGGCGACACTACCTGCACCTTTCAAGGCACTGCCGCCATACTTCGCTATTTTTGCCCATATACTCATAGTCGTATCTTTTTGTAGTTATTTGATCTTTCCGTTTCGCTTCCATCTGTTCATGCAGTCCTTCACGATGGTTTTCTTGTCTGCCTTGTCATGACTTCCTTCTTCTATCTCTGCCCAGATGTCTGTCATCGAGGTGTACTTCACTGCTTTCGTCAACCGTTGCAGCTTTTTGTTCATCACCTTCAGCTTGGGGCGGATGCCGAAAACGATTTCCACTCGTTCCTTCTCGGTCATCTTGTTGCCTGACAAGCAGACCAGCCTGATGTCATTTACTATCTCCACGCTGCCCATTATCAACTCACGGTAGATTTTATTGCGTTTAGCGGACAGTGCCACAGCAAGGGCATTGCTCGGATGTTTGTCCAGTTGCTTAGTGAAACCTCCCAAGTTATCCACCAATCGGTCTATCTCATGGTAAAAACCATATACCTGTGCAGCATACACCACGATGGAGCGGAACGAGTCCAAATAGTTGTTGAAATCTCGTTGCAGATTGGTGGTTCCTTCCACTTCCTCTTTCAACCAGATATGTCCAGTGGTCTGCATCAGCATCACCTTCTCCTGGTTCTTCAACTCCTTTTCTGCCTTGTCTGTATATGCGTATATCATTCCTGCCAATACAGGGTCGTTCTGGGCTTGCACCTTGCAGACAGAAAGCAGCATGATGCCAAAGCAAAATATCCATGTTCTCATACTCGAATGCTTTTATATTATTATGGTGTACTTACTTTGGCTGCTCTTCGCCACCGCCCCAATGCTTGCGTAGCAATCTCACCATTACTCCTATCTATCATCCCTGCCGTGATATTGTTCCACACATCACTCATGGTATAGTAGCGGATGCTCAGATACAGTTTATTGAGCTTCTTCTGAAATGCTGATAGTTTGTCGTTCAATGCCCACAAGGTTTTGGAGCGGTCTGCTCCTGTCAGCATATTCTCCGTTCCACCTTTTGCCACGGCATCATTCAGCAGATTGAAAACCGATACCAATTCCGTTGCCGTCTCGATATACAGGTTGTTCATGCTCATACTTGCCACAACACCCTGCGGATTATTGGCAATAGCTGTCTTCAACTTGGCGAGCGTGATGAAAATCTTCACGCCATCATCATACAGATGGGTACATGCTTTCAGCGAAGAGGCATAGCCGTTCACTGATTTCAAGTAGCTGTTGTACTTCTTCTCCCATTTGTGTATCTGGTTAAACTCGGCAGCCATTGTATTCTGCAACAACGCCGTCTTGGTCTGTCCGTTGATTTGCTTTTCAACCTCACTGTTGATAAGTTCATTGCCTTCTGCCAGTGCCATCCATTCCAAGGGATTGGATGACACCAATTGTGCCTTGGCTTCCGATGCCGTTGCAATGCCGATAATTGCCATCAACCATATCTTACCTATTTGTAATCTCATTGATGCTCCTCCTGCGTTTGCTGGTTTCTACTCGTTCTCTGATGGTTGTTACCAAGTTTTCCTTCATCGGTACTCCGATAATGTCAAGCCTTGGTGTCGTTCTGTCTCCAGAATATATGCACACGGTTTTCAATCGGAATAGTTGCTGCATGAAAGTTTGACTTTCGTTGAAATCCACCACACGGTATAGTTCCTGATAATCTACTTCACGATGAAACACGCCATGCTCAAACACTAATTGTTCGTTACTGATGATGTACCGCATCCTGCATAGATAGACCATTCGATATGCCAAACATAGGGAAAACAAGAGCGAGAGGACAAACACCAAAGTGGAGAGGACGGCATCATCAATACCTGCATATACAAAACCTACACTTATAAGCACAAGCAAGTGCAGCTCGTTTATCACAAACTGCATCCAATGGGGCTTGATGATGATGTTTCTATACCGATATGTCTGCTGCATAGTTCTCCTTTTTGATAATGACACCGTGCTTCATCTGCGAAAGCCCGATGTCCGTTCCTCTCTTTCTTGCTGTTTGGCTTGCTCTTGTTGCCTCTCAGCCTCTTGCGCCTTGGCGAACTCGAAATAGTCGAAGTCTATCTCTCCTTGGTCTATCAACCGTTGGTCTCGTTTGCCAAGCAAGGCATCGTTCCAGTCTTTGTATTGTCCCAAAGGATGAAAGGCTTGCACCGTGAAGTCTGCAAATCCCATTTCCTTGGCGATTGCTTTGAAGTTCTTCACAAAGCCACGTCCTGCCTCGTCTTTGTCAAAGCCCAAATAATGGTTCGCTTGTCTGGTCTCTTCCAGCATTCCCTTTATTTGCCCCTTTGTCGGTGTACCTCCGGTCGAGACATACACGTTCTTCACTGGATTGATTTGGTACTCTGCCATAGCATCGTAGGCACTCTCGAACCATAGAATATTTGTGGCTTCTTTCAATGACTTACCTGTCAGGTTGGCTATCCACAATCCTTCACTGCTGTTGCTTCCTTCCGCCTTGCCCTTGTATGCCTTGCCGTCCTCTCGTCTCGGTCTGCCTCGCTCTTCCAATCCAACGATACTGTCCGGCTTGGACGGCAAGGATAGTGGAAAGGCGAGATTGGCAAAGCTCAATCCGTCATTTCGATGCTTGGTCGCCAAGAAGAAATGCTTGTAAAAGGCGAACTGTGTCCCCATGTTGATGCCTCTTTCCTTGAAGTAAGGATAGTGTTTCCGTTGGGTGTCCTTTTCCCTTGGGTTGAAACGCAAGATGTCATAGTCTGACAGGTTGAAGGGCTTGGCATCTCGCTTGGGTTCTGCCACTCTGCTTTCACGCACATCAATGGGATTATTCAACAGTCTGTTGCATACAACATTCACCAGTCTGTCCAATGACATCCCTGGCTTATAGTCGTCAAACAGCGTAGGATGCTCCTTGATGAAGCCTATAACGTTGTAGTTTTTCTGTTCTGGTGGCTGAAAACAACACTTGCCATTGCCAGTGACAATGAACTTGTCGCCTCTCACTCGCTGCCCATGGCTGTCTACCTTTACATACGACGGATAGCGCAAGCCATCTCGTTTGTTCAACTGATAGCCTGCGTCCACCAACAACTCCTGTATGTTCAGACGCTGCAAGAAATCATTATATGTCAGTTCGTTGTTTGCCATAAGCGTATTCCGTTATAGTCCTTTCCCATGTGGGGGTGCAATACCTCTTGGTTCATGGCAGCCTCAAAGTTTCTCGCCGCCACATCCATCGGTGTATCTACTCCTGGTTTGAAGTAGGGACGAGGTGGTGCAGGGACTGCACCATGATGGTGGTCAACTATCACTACAGGTGCGCCATGTGGTCTATGAAGTTCACTGCCGACTTCGGCTGCAACACCCAGTCCTGCTAACAGTGCGGCTCCAATCTTGGTTCCCAAACTGGTACGGTCTTTCATATCCACCTCACCGAATATCTTGGAAAAGAGTTTCATGCGATGGTAGTCATCCACTGCCATGAACTTGTCATACTGCTTCTGCGTTATCTCGTGGCTTACTCGCTCACCGTTGATGATGGCGGTCATGCGGTACTTGCCTTCCTGCTCCGCTGGCTTCACTCGTATCTCACCAACAGTTACTTCTCTGCCATGCTTGCCTTCACGGAACCATCCCTTGCTCTCATCCAAGTCCTGCCCATCCACAATACCCACCATATTGTTCATAGGTTCTTGCTGCACTTGCAGTGGCTCAACGGTAGATTGCAACTGCATCTTGCCATCCAACTCCTGCTGCACCTCTGGACGCAAACCGATATGGATGCGCTCCTTGCTGTTGAGCATGTCCATCGTTATCTTGTCGGCGAAATCATCCTTGATGACATTATTCAATATATCCAGTCGTTTGGCTACTGGCACTTGCTTGACAGAATTGTTGGTCAATGCCTTCAATTCTTCGTCGGTCAAGTCATACACCATATCACTTTTGGTGCTTTCTGATTGGATGGTGAGTGTCTTTGCCTTCTCATCGATGATGATACCGTGTGAAGACAGGCATTCCTGCCATTGATCGTTGGAGAAATATACAGGTGAGCTTATCAGTTCCTTGTAGGGTTTGGCTGGCTCTTTGCTTCTTGGACGTGTCTCTACAGGTGTCACCACGGCTTGCAGGTTTTGTAATACATCTGCTTGTGATGCTACTTGTTGCTGTCCTTTATAGTAAAAGCCATAACCTCCAGAGGTTAACTCACCAGGTTTCAGCCTTCTGTCTGGTCTTTCCGCTACCATTGGTGCTCCTGCATAGAACATCTGTCCTCCGACTCTGCGTAGATGATAGCCGTCCTGCATTCTCGGTGTCCAACCTAAAAACTCTGGATTCCATCCTAACCGTCCGTATTCTCCAGTACCAATCCTATATCCATGCAGTCCCATAGCCACTCTTCCATTGGCATTTCTTGCATGGACAAGGTTTCTCGGCATATAGAAGTCTTTGCCGATGATGCTGGTAAAGACATTGTACGCCTTCTTGTTGGCAGAGTTGGTTCCCCAATCGGTCAATGCCAACATCTGTTTCTCGGTGAGGTTGTAGGTCAGCAGTGGGGAGTCATGTCCCTGCACCGCTAACTGATAACCATCGCCATTGGCTATGATATGGGCTTGCATACCATTACGCATCAGGATGTCACGCATCTCTGGCTGCAAGTCCATCTGTCTTGGATTCAAGTTCTTTCTTATCGCCATAGCATGATTGTATTAAGCGTTCTCTGTTTCCATTCCTTGCTCCAACAGCTCGTCTTTGTACTTCACAAACTGTTCCGCACTCTCGTTGCCGATGCACCGGGCGTGTTCCTTGCAGTATTCCTCATACTCGTTCTGCCATTCCTCACTGAAATGGTTCACATAATCAAGCCAACCGTATTCACCGCTCTGCATCTTCTCCACGAGGATGTCTTCTGTATAATATGGTCCTTTTCTCATTTCTTCCCTAAGTTTGATGTTTCACGTTACTTCCTTACGACAGCCGATGCATGTCTTCCGGCAGCTTTCTTTTGCTCATTCCACAGTTCTTCTGTATATTCCTCCTCTGGAACATAGTCGAGGTTGCCGTCATCGTCCATCACCCAACAGCCATAGATGCCGAAAGTGTATTTGTCCCACTCTCGCTTGCCTTCCTTGCGCCACTGCTCACCATCGCCGTTGGCGAAGCGGATGCCTGTGTCGCTCTTCAGGTCGATGCCTACGGTCACAGGTTCGTCTTCTACGGCAAATGTCAGTGCTTCGCCATTTTGGATGCTCTTTAGCTCCGTTCCTCCAAGACTGAGTTCGTCAGATAGCACCTGCAAGTTTCTACCAATCACAGGTGTCGGCACAGCCATCACTTGGTTGGTCTCTCCGTCAATCTGCACGAATGCCTTGACATGTGCGCCATCTGGCATATCCACATCTGCCACCACAGCCTTGCCCTGCTTCAACAGTTCCTGCTGCTCTTTGGTGAATTTGTCCAATGGGGCATATTTCAACACAGGATAGAACATTACATCCACGTTTCCGTCTGCCATTCTTACCAAGGCGAATCGGGTTCTGCTCTTGATACTGTAACCCTCGTTTACTTCCATGCTCACAGGCAACACTGGTGATGGACGACCATTGCTGATGTCATCCAAGACATGCATCGGAAGGTCTTCAATCATCTCGTGGGTGAGTCCAAACTTAGCGAGTGTCTGATATGGCACTTCGCTTTCTTCAAATGAGTTTCTTTTCATATTCTGATTATATTTAGAATGATACTTTGCATATAGCCATGCAAAGATAGCCCAAGAGTAATGAATACAAGAAAGCCTACGCTCCTCTGCCCAATCTTTTCCGTTTTATTATGATTATATCATCATTTCATACTCTCAATCATACTTTAATCTTATTTTATGTTATACTTTTACAGCATCGACAATCCCTCTTGATATCTTTCCCTAACTTTGCACCATGAAATGGAAAATAGTGGCATTATGGGTAATAAATTGTCTGGCGGTATCGAGTGCGAAGGCGCAGTTCAATACCGTCAGAGACAACGTATGCCGTTACAAAGTCAAGAAAGTTGAGGAAAAGCTTCTGCCTCCTGCAAACAATCAGGTAGATTCCGTCACTGTAAATCTACCACAACAGGAAACAGACTCTGTGGATAACAAACAAAAACAGTGGATAAGCAGCTATTCAAGCATCACTTATCCACTGAAATC
>JAIJLI010000742.1 GCA_022722495.1 Dialister sp.
ATTTCTTACATCATCTATAACTTTCTCATCTCGGCAAACAGAAAAATGCTTTTCGAGGTATCGAACATTTGGGTCGTCAGATGGAAGCACCATCTTCAATGCTCTATACTTCAAGTCTGCCTCTTCCCAATCTTGGTGCTCTCGCCATTGGGTGAGATTGCCCCAAAAGGAGATAACAAGAGATAGAACCAAGCCTCCAATGAAAAGAAGAACATACTTTGAAGTTGGCTCGAAGCGATGAGTCACTACTTTCTTCAGAGGTGTATTATCCATTGCGTGAAGTTTGTCCTGCACATTTTTTGATGTGGCATTCAGCTCTTGTTTCACCTGATTAATGGTACACTGCGCATCACAACTTTGCGACACGCTGCATTGAAAGCAACTGCGACTACAAGACCGTAAGCGTACTGCTCGGTCATGCCAATATTACAACAACCCTTAACCTCTATGTTCACCCGAACATGGAACAGAAGTAAAAGTGCATCACCAAGATGTTCAAGTCTCTTGGAAAATAGGGAAGAACAGATGAAAGCCGAATATAGGGAAGTTATTAGTTTGCTCCGCAAGGGGTATTCCATTCGGGATGTGGTGAAGTTGAGTAGTAAAGGAGTAAGTACCGTGCAACGAGTTAAGCGATTAATAAAAGTACAATCACAGCAATAAAACTATTGATTTTACGTTCTTTTCAAAGAAAGGGGTTGTGTGATAGTGGCTTAAAGGCTAAAAGCACTACCTTTGTACGCAATATAACAACAATACGTTTAAGGTCACAATTAGTGATTTTGAAAATGAATATAAATATGACAGACATAACGGAAAAGACAGAAAACGGCGAACTGGTCACAAATCGTGACCAGTTGGTTGTCATGGATAATATAGAGTCTCTAATAAAAGTGATTAGAGGACAACAGAGGTATGAGAGGGAATATAGCAACATCGTGGAAAAGCCAAATACCCTCTACCACCCCCAATGGTACTAATTTTTATAAAATAAACGGATTTCATGTATTTAATGAAAACGGCACTAAAAAATAACAGTTGGATAACGACTATAGTGTTTGCTTTGATTGAATTTCCTATAATAATCTTTCTATCTTATTTTTCAATAGGAAGTAAAGACG
>JAIJLI010000743.1 GCA_022722495.1 Dialister sp.
GGGATCAGTTCGGTGATGAACAGGAATGCTGCCACACCCAGTACGCACAGCGTAATAATAGCGGGATCCATAATTTACCTTCCTATGTGTTTCTGTAATACCTATCAATACTTGATGCGAAAAGAGATCAGCGGATCTCTTTTCAGGGAAACGCCGCCTCTATATTTCGGCGCTCCATTCGTCTTTCAATTATGGGTCATGCTATCTAAAGATGAATGCTATAATCAATACCCTATGAAAAACTCGGCCCTCTACCTCTATCCTCCTTCCCATCTGAGCCAGACCTGTAATTCCCACAAAGAATATATGTTATTCTCATGAGAAAGCCGTGTTCTATGATACTAAACCACCGATTATTGCACAAGTGGATAATGGAAAATTCATGATTTTAGGTATGTATACTATGTATCTCTCATTTGCATTTCCATTTCTGCTCGTAGTTGGACTCGTATCTGGAGCGGCTTTCTATGCTCTCCCTTTTTATCTATGTCGCCTTCCTCTACGGCATCTCTCCTATACGTCTTTATACTTTAGAAATCACTTCTTTTCGCCCCATCCTCTGCTGCATTCCATTTGCAAAGAATAGCATACTATCATTTTTAGGCCACCCCTCATTTTTTCCAGGAGATCCGCTGATATCATTTCCTACTTGCATCTACCATAAAAAGCGCGCGAAAAAGGCATAAATAAATTCTATAAGAGGGATAATGATCAGACAAGGAGCATAAGGAGAGCCATCCATCCCCATGCCGTCATTTCGAGCGCAGTCGAGAAATCCTCCTTGCACTCTGTTCTTCCTTGCCCCTTTCGCGGAGGGCTTCCAATTTTACTTTGTCACACATACGACGCTATACCGGTATGCAAGAAAGATCCCTCGACTTCGCTCGGGATGACGTTGCGGAAGTGGCGTTTTCCCAACATATCCGTTGTACGGGACATGGGTTATCCATCCCCCATACCGTATCCCTAGCTGCCAGTCCCCAGTCACCCACAACAAAAAAGCCCCAGCCAAAGCTGGAGCTTTTTTTGTGTCAGAAAGACTTATTTGCCAAACTGTGCGAGCATGGTGCCTGCTGCTACTGCAGTACCAATAACGCCTGCTACGTTCGGGCCCATTGCCT
>JAIJLI010000744.1 GCA_022722495.1 Dialister sp.
GTATGTATGCACTGTATGCGGATGGATCTACGATGAAGCCAAAGGTGATCCGGACAATGGCATCGCCCCGGGAACCAAGTTTGAAGATCTGCCGGCAGACTATGTATGCCCGGTCTGCGGCGCCGGTAAGGATGAATTTGAAGTTTATGAAGGATAATTGTTAAGTATTGTTCATAAAAACAATAAACAATACTTGACAATGAAGACGATGTGAGGTAATATAGAATCGTAAACAAAAGGAAATCACCATTGGCCGTGATGATTCCACTCATTGTTACAAATCTTTCTCAACAACTCCAAACACCTCTAAAAAGCCTCCCTTCGGGGAGGCTTTAGGCGTCTCATGGGAAAGCAAATGTAAAAAGGCGGTGTGACAAAACATACAGGTTTTTGTCACACCGCCTTTTGGCGAAAGAGACGTCTTAGAGCTGTGCCGTGCAGTGCGGGCAACGAGTCGCATCATCTGCGATCGCTTCTTTGCAGTAGGGGCACTTTCTGATTTCCTTTGGCGGAGCTTTCGGGAAGAAGTGGTTGATCTGCTTGATGGCGATAAAAATGACGAAAGCAATGATCAGGAAATCAATGACTGCATTCAGGAATTCTCCGTATGCGATGACCGGGACGCCGAGCTCTTTTGCTTCGGCGAGCGTGGAGACTGGGGTATCGCTCAGAGGGATGAAAAGGTTGGAGAAATCGATACCACCCAGAAGGTAGCCCAGAGGAGGCATGATGACATGGCTGACCAGAGAAGAAACGATCTTTCCGAATGCAGCGCCGATGACTACACCGACTGCCATGTCTACTACATTGCCGCGGAGGGCAAAGTCTTTGAATTCTTTGAGCATACCCATGAGGGAACGTCTCCTTTCTAAAAAATAAAGAAATTATTTTTCATATCTTACCATAAGTGGAAGAAAGTTGGGAAGAGCATAAAATGGCAGATCGAAAAAAGAGCGCATCTGCCGAGTAATGCTATTAAGTTAAGGGAATTGTTAGCGCCGTAATGACTTGCTTCCCCCTTTGGGGGAAGTGCCGAAGGCAATATGTGCAAGCGAACTGGATTTTTAGGAGCGAAGCGACGCTAAAATCCAGTGAGACGCCATTTCGAGCGCAGCGAGATG
>JAIJLI010000745.1 GCA_022722495.1 Dialister sp.
GTCACTCCTATGAGAGCTGCAAGTCCCCCGCGGCAGATGGAACGCGAAAATGAGATGATCGTTATTTCACATCGCCATTGTTTTTTATACGTGACTATTGCATTTTCATGCAAATAGGTGTATATTTATTGCATCCAATCCAACTACAGGTGAAAAGAAAGCAAAGAGGGTATAGATGATGAATAAAATGTTGAAACTGGCCATCCTGGGTGTGGCAGCCTGCGGCGTATTTGCCCTTACCGGCTGCGGCGGAGACAAAGCCGCTTCTTCTACTGCAGCATCGAGTGCGGCAGGACAGGGCGCTCTCCTTCAGAAAATCAAAAAAGACGGTAAACTCGTTGTAGGTACAGCACCGGGCTTCCCGCCTTACGAATTCCTGGATACTTCAGTCAAGGATAAAAAATCCATCACGGGGATCGATATCAAAATCGCAGAAGCTGTTGCGAAGAAGCTCGGCGTCAAGCTCGAAGTACAGGACATGACCTTCCAGTCGCTCCTGGCTTCTATCACGACAGGCAAGATTGATATTGCGATCTCCGCCATCACTCCGACGGCAGAACGAGAGAAGACTGTCGATTTCTCCGACAGCTACCTCGTCGGCAAGCATACCCTCCTTGTCCGTAAGGAAGATGCAGGCAAGTACAAGACGCTGGCTGATTTCAACGGCAAAAAGATCGCCGTCCAGAAGTCTTCCCTGCAGGAAAAGCTGACCAACGAGCAGATCAAAGATGCACAGGTCGTAGCGTTGACGAAGGTTCCGGATGCGCTTTTGGAACTTCAGCAGGGCAAAGTCGATGCTGTCCCAGTACAGAGCATCGTCGGCGGACAGTACCTCATCACGAATCCTGACCTGGCTCCGACGAATGTATTCTTCAAAATAGACAGCAAAGGCTCCTCGGTCGCTGTACCTAAAGGCAATGAAGACTTCATCAAGATCGTCAATGAAGTCATCAAAGAGAACCGTGATAACGGCAACATCGATAAATGGGTCGATGAAATGACGAAGAAAGCCGTAGAAAACGCAAAGAAATAAGTCAGGGCAGGGCTAAGGAAACGCTGATTAAATCGCAGAGTCAGATTCCACAAGAATTTTTATACATGACTTCGTCATAGCCTTC
>JAIJLI010000746.1 GCA_022722495.1 Dialister sp.
CGCACGATGCCGTAGTAGCCCACCTTCGTTGAGTCGGTACCCAAGTGGCGGATAGGGATGAAGTAATATGCCATACCATCCTTGCGGATCTGAGCTGGCTCTTTGTTCATCTCGGCCTGGAGAGCTTCCCGGGTTACATCTGTGTATGAAGATGCATCTTCTGTGGTTCCCGTTTTCTTCTGCAAAGACTCGCCTCCAGCCAACGTACGCAAGGTGGCCACTACCTGATAATCCTTAATACCAGTAGACGCGGTAGTGAAGTTGATATCAGATGGCTGCAACTTGGTACGGGTATTGCCCTTACTGATATAGTAATCGGCAAAGCTGTTGGCAACTTCTTTCTTCACATCATCGACATGCAGGTATTCCTGACCACGATACTGGCAGATTTCTGCAGGCTTGTAATCCGCTCCATCCTTGTAAACCAGATGAGTGGCAAGCACCATCTTGGTCAAAGTGCTGGCATAAGGGTCTGCATTTACAGAAGTTGGCGCATTTGGCAAGGTGTAGGCACAGTCTGTTAACTTGCGGGCAGCATAATCATTGTAAGTATGATTAACCGGTTTATTACCGTCTGCACCACCAGCGGCAAAAGGTACGGAAGAAGTCCAGAAACAACGATTGTAGTCAGAAGAAGTCCATACGTCGATACCCAGATTTTCATCATTCCATGTAGTATTTACCTGCTTTACCAGCTCGGCCTTGCCATCTTCATCGGCAACACCCCATCCATCAACTACGGCATAGATATCATTGGTACCATAAACACCCACCTTCATGGCATCCTTGCCATCAATCTTTGTCCATTTTCTGCCATCAGCAGCTGGGTGAGTAGCATCAATAGTAGGCTGAACCTTAGCCACTACTCGCTCAACGAACATCTCTACAGGTTTTTTCTTGGCCTCATCTGCTGAGGTAGCAACATGTCCTGTGACGACAGAAGCACATTTCTCCACACCATTGGCTACAAAAACAGAATTGCTCATCACGAAGTTCTTGTTGCCGGTGGTATAGAACTTAGAAAAGACAGCAGAACGCTTCACATCATCCAAAGTCTTGGCACCATCTCCGAGCTTATCTCCATCCAATGAATTTGGATTGATGACTGCAATCAT
>JAIJLI010000747.1 GCA_022722495.1 Dialister sp.
TTGCGACATTTCCGGCGATGAGTTCCAGATGCGGGAATGCTTTGCGCAGGCGGCGGATGGTCTGCAGCACGCCTTCGCTGTGACCATGTGCGGTATCGATGACAAGGACATCTGCTTTGGCATCGAGAAGCGCTTCGACGCGGTCTTCCACGTCCGAAGTGACACCGATGGCAGCAGCCACCTTCAGGCGGCCGTCAGAGTCTTTGTTCGAATTTGGGAATTTTCTCATCTTTTCAATATCACGGATGGTGATGAGGCCTTTCAGATGACCGTCATCGTCCACGAGCGGCAGTTTTTCGATGCGGTGCGCCTGCAGGATGCGTTTCGCTTCTTCCATGGTGGTATGTTCCGGAGCGGTGATCAGACCTTTCGAAGTCATGATGTCGCTGATCGGACGGGACAGATCCGTCTCGAAACGCATATCACGGTTCGTAATGATGCCGA
Source organism: Dialister sp. (assembly GCA_022722495.1). Taxonomy (GTDB): domain Bacteria; phylum Bacillota; class Negativicutes; order Veillonellales; family Dialisteraceae; genus Dialister. The sequence goes on from JAIJLI010000747.1 coordinate 445, forward strand.
CCAGTTTGCCGTTCTCTGTGATCGGCACACCGGAAATATGGTATTTGTTCATCAGTTCGTCCGCATCCGACAGGGTGTTGTCCGGAGCGAGGTAGATCGGATCCACGATGATGCCGTGTTCCGAACGCTTAACCAGCTTCACTTCTCTGGCCTGCTCATCAATGCTCATGTTCTTGTGAATGACACCGATACCGCCCTCGCGCGCCATGGCGATCGCCATTTCTGCTTCAGTGACGGTATCCATGCCGGCGCTCATGACCGGAATATTCAGTGTGACATTCTGTGTAAGGTGGGTGCGTACATCTACGTCGCGCGGAAGGACATCCGAATGTGCCGGGATCAGCAGCACATCGTCAAAAGTCAGTCCCTGCTTGCCAAATTTGTCTTCTCTCATCATAGCCTCCATTCAAAAACTTTGGTTACTTATGTGATGTCATGTCTATCTCTCTAGCCCGGAAATGCAGATCTTTAGGATCCGCATTCCCTCATATGCCAAAGAGGTGCATTCTTTTCAATTAAAACATTATACCATAAATCACAGAGCTGTGTCTTGTATGATTTTTGAGGGTGTAAGTGTCAAGTTTTCCTCGGTAATTCATTTGACTGTCGATAATTACTATCTCCGTGGCTTCGGTTTAATCAGTATTTCTGTATCGCTTTGGCAAGT
>JAIJLI010000066.1 GCA_022722495.1 Dialister sp.
TCTTATCTTCAATAGAAGTTAGCAAGCCTTCCTTTCCATTCTCATCATCCATCTGGTGAATCTCGTTGATACGTTCCAAACTAATCTTCACATCTTGCAAGGAATAGAAGAAGTTCATCAGTTGCTCCACAGGAGAGTTGAGCTGTCCGATGATGTATTGCACGGCGAGCATCATACCGAGTGTCATTTGACCATGAATCACGGCGGTTGCTGCGACTACTGTGATGATGATGTTCTTCACCTCGTTGATGAAGATACTTCCTGCCTCCTGTGTCTGCTGGAGTTTGAGTGATTTCATCTGCACCCCGAATAGGTCTGCTTGCGTGTCCTCCCATTCCCATCTTCTGCGCTGCTCACAATCCTGCAACTTAATTTCCTGCATGGAAGTGATAAACTCATAAGTTTTGTTATTGTTGATGGCTTGCTGTTCGAACAACTCATAGTCAAGCACCTTTCTTCGCTTCAAGAACAAGGTCATCCATGCACCATAAAGGATGCTGCCCAACAAGAAGATGGCAAAAACTAACTTGTTATAGAAAAGCAATACCACCGAGAACACCACGAAGGTAAGCATGGCAAAGGTGATGTTGAGCGTCTGCTGAGTAAGGAAGTTATTCACACGGCTATGGTCGTTCATCCTCTGCATCAAGTCACCCATGAGTTTCGTGTCAAAGAAAGACATCGGCAACTTCAAGAGCTTGATGAAGAAGTCGCTAACCAATGAAATGTTGATTCGCAGGGATATGTTAAGCAACAACCATCTGCGGATAAAGTCGATAGCCGTTCTACTGATGGTTAACGTTAACTGTCCTAACAGGATAAGCCAAACGAAGCCTATGTCTTGATTTTTGATACCGACATCCACAATGGACTGAGTGAGGAATGGCAGGACTAGTTGCAAGAGACTTCCAACAACCAACCCCAAGATGATTTGTCCGAAATACTTGCGATATTTCCTCACATACCCAAGGAGAAAGCGGAAAGACCTCTTCTCTTTGATATTCTCTTCACCTTGCATCTTATAAGTAAAGAAAGCAGGAGTGGTTTCCAAGAACATAGCAATGCCCTTGTCCTCATCATTGGATTTCGTGCTTATCCAATGCTTTTTGAATTCTTCAAGATTGTAAGTCACCAATCCCTTTCCTGGGTCAGCAACATAGAATTTCTTTCCTTTTTTGACTTTATGCAAGACCACAAAGTGATTTTGGTTCCAATGAAGAATGCAAGGCAAAGGAGCTTCACTTAGCATTATGGGTGTAGTTCTAGCACATGTTGTCTGCAAGCCAAGAGTATTGGCAGCCTCATTGATACCTAATAAAGACACTCCCTCTGTAGTAGCAAAACAAAGTTTCGACAGAGAATCTAAAGAGTATCCTCTGCCGAAATATTTACATACCATTTGCAAGCAGGCTATTCCGCATTGCATGGAATCATACTGATGCGCAATTGAAAATTTCCTATCATTCATTTTTTAGATTCTATCACGTTGTTCCTTACCCGCTCCACTTCCTTTATATTTGTTCTTTATAGAGTTGAAGCGATAACTTATAGTTAAAGAATACTCGGTCGTAGAGAAATTATGATACCTTATTTCTCGCATTGTACCAGAATAGAGTCTGCTGCTAGAATTTCCTGTTCCAAACAAATTATAGGCATCGAAATATATGGTCAATCGACGCTTTAACATGGACTTATAAATTGACAAATTGGTACAAAAATACCCTTTGTCATAATAGGTAGCCTTATCATCTCCTGTTGTTTGTACGTTAATTCCTAAAGTTGCCGTGAGAAATTTGGTGTCGAATGTATTAGCCATACGAATACTAGCTAATAAATGACCTAATTTATGATTATCATGAGTATTCATATCAAACCATTGTTTTTGAACCATCATTCGACAAGAAGGCGACCATATACCTATTTTTGGACTGACATTAAAAGAAGCCGTAAATAAATCAAAGGACTTCCAGTTTACAGTTTGTACTATGGCAATTCGAGGATTATCCTTATAGGACTGAGAATATAGCAACAAAGGATCTGAAATATGTGAATACATCATGTTTACACTCATCCACTTATATGATATATCATAACTCACGTTACGACTTAGCTGTGATACAAGATATGGATTTCCTGCCTCATAAGTATATTTGTTGTCATATTGAATACTATTTCTCATTGCATAGTATGACGGTCTTTGAATATCCGTTCCATGTCCTAATTGCATCTGCCAATTACCTAGTGACAAAGAAAGCATAAATGAAGGAAGGAAATTCCGATACACATGGCTTTGGTTAAACTTATTAGATTCATTTTCATGATAGTTATAATTTAAAAGTTCATATCGTAATCCTAATTGAAGTTTTAATGCCCCAATTTTCCTACTGTAATCCCAAAATGCAGAAGCTAACGACTCCTCGATACGACCATCTTTATCCTCAAGAACCCCTATAGGCTGAATTATATAATTATTGTCACGATTACATTTGGAATATTCACCGCCTACAGAAATCACGCCTTTTAAACAGGGAATTGTCACCAATAACTTTGAAGCGACAAGATTATTCTTTGTGTTGTTTTTAGAATCTACCAGTATGTTTTGCTCCTCTTTTTCTATTTCCTGATAAGCTTCTTGAGTCATAGAAGATTCCTTTTTTTTATTCCAAAGCCAATCTAAGTTAAAATCAAAACCGACTTTTCCAATTTTCCCTACATAATACATATTGTTGGTAACAGAAGACACCTGCTCAGGAGTCCAAATCTTGCTAAATGAGTTTTCGGTCAATTGCAAGTCATAAAACACCATTGACTTCATATTCGCAACCCCCTTATTGCTAGGCATACGATTATAACTAATGCTTGTTCCTACAGCATGATTTGGAGCAATTTGATAAGTAGCTTCCAAACGTGAATATAGTTGCCGGTATCTACCTTCACGTTCGAAGTTACTCACTTGTCTCCATGTATTATCTGTAAAAGTGAGCTGTTGCAAATTCTTGTCGCTTTGACGATGGCTTTCTCTTGCATAAAGAGTGGCAGAAATACCGAACCCACCTTTAAGGTAATTTAAATTTAATTGTTCATAACCACTTGTTCTATTTTTTTCATTAATTGCTCCATAACTTCTCACATTTGCGCCTAATCCTTCACCTGCTTTGTTCTTAAGAGATATACGCACGACAGCTTTTGCGCTAGCTTCATATCTAGCACCTGGATTATTTATTACCTCAATAAATTTCACATCTTCAGATTGTAAACGTTCCAATTCCGTCATGTCCCTAACGAGTCTTCCATTTATATAAACAATTGGCTCACCCCGTCCAAAGACTTCTATTTTATTTTCTTGAACTATCAGCTGCGGTATCTTGTCCAACAAGTTGTAGATGTTTCCTGCTTTTTCAAGAATAGAACCATTGACAGTGGTGATTACACCACCATCTCTAATAATGGTCTTAGGAAGTTTTGACTTAACCACCACAGCATCAAGACCATGGACATTATCTAAAAGTTTAATCTTACCAAGATTCGTTTCCCCCTTATAAGCAATAAACAAAGTCTGATAACCAACTGAAGATAATTTTAGAATTCCATAAGATTCGCCATTATATAGAGTGAAATCCCCATTTTGTCCACTAGTCGTACCCTTTATAAAAGTAGAATCTTGAGTATTCAATAAAACAATATTGACATATGGCAATGGCTTACCATTACTATCCACAACCTTACCGATGACCTCTTGTGCCATCAGAAAGGTTGTAATAGATAACATACTAAAAAGCAAAAATAATTTCTTCATCTGTTTTGTTCATACTTGTTTATTAATGATTGTACTAAAAAATCAAGAGAAAGATAATCCGACAAAGTTGTATCTATACTGTTCATAGTACAAATGCCCTTAACCCATTTTCCACCATGCTCAAGTAGCTTTTGGCTACAGGGTCCCATACACATTGGTAGCATCTTGCACTTAAGACACTCTGGTTGTTCGAATGTAGACTTGCCTATTCTCTTAGCAACAAGACTTTCGTCCATTTCAAGTGTACCATCCTCTAAAAGATTGCCATACTGAGTTTGTGCAGTTAAAGTTCTTCCATTACATTTATGTATGGTTCCATCATAATTTATAACTACAGTGTTATTCATTTCAGATGGACAGGAAAATGGAAGTCCTCGAAAGGCTCCTTGGTTTACAGCGAAGCCAGCCTTAATGAATTTTGTCATGGTGTCCAACAAAAGCTTAATTTGCTCTTGGTCGACATCATTCATGGTTTGCCAAACTCTTTCGAAATGGATAAAAATTTTCTTGGGATCAATATCTTTAATCTGCTCCAAAATTTCGTCTGCCCCCAACAACGTTTTGTTATCATAATTGATACGCAGAGTTATAAAATATCTTTTGTCTATCTCCGCAGTAAGTTTATGTATAGCCCACATGATGTGTTCAAAGGTAGGCTTGTCTTTATCTTTCCATATTCGGACTTTATCATGTTGCCCTTTTTTACCATCTATAGTTATTTGCAGGTTTGGTTGTATCTCTTTTAGCTTTCCGATGGTATCTTCCCCTATTAAAGACCCATTAGTCACAAAAAAGCAAGCAAACTCTTTACCTACACCTTCAACTTTATCTTTTAACGCTTTACACAAGGGGTAAGCTATGGTATTAAAGTCTGTCAAAGGCTCTCCACCAAAGAAGGTTACATGAAGCTTATCAAAAGAATTTTTATTAATTTCTTTTGATACAAATCTTTCTATTCTTCCTGAGATTTCTTTAGTCAATCTTGTGTTTGGGACATGATTCTCATAACAATACCAACACTTTAAATTGCAATCTTGAGTGGGATAAACTACAATTCTCAGCTCACGAGAAGCAAATGTCGCCTTTTTGTTTTTATATCTAATCAAAGCTAGCTCGTCCATACTCTTGGGTATAATTATCCCCACCTCCTTAAATTGTTGAAAAGCTGCTGGGTGCATATGTGCAAAAGCATCCAAATCCAAACTCTCAAAATCCTTGCAGAGTTTTAGGGAAACTGCGACATAAACATTATTAAATGAATTGTAAACAAAAGCTCCATTAGCCTTTGTTACCCAAATATTGTATATACTTTTTTTCATCTTATGCTATATGTTAGTTAGAAAGGATATGCGTAACGCATATCCTTTTTAAAATTATAAAATCTACAAAAATATCTTTGTGTGAAATTTTTGAAGACTTTTTACTTGGTGGTAAATTTGTCATTACTGCAAGCAATGCCACAACCTCCACCATCATCGCCGTTACAGCCTCCTCCACAAATGATTCCGCCTTCTTCAGCAATAGAAATTCCTCCATGAATGACGAATATTTCCTCATCACTCAATGTCATTCCCTTGAATAAATCAAGTTTCTCCATAGTTGTTCTCATTTTTTACCTACATTTTACTATTAGCCATTCGGTACTTGCTCCTTTTAGCCTGTTTTGGTCAGGATATATAATATTGTCGACTCTATTATTTTCTTTCGATGGTGCAAAATTACCAACTCTTTTGCATAAAGTCTTTACACTTTTGGGTAATAAATAACGTTTAACGATTATTTTTACCCCTTTGTGTAATCAAGCTACTCCGCATAGGCATCCATATTTGGAGTAAAAGCCCATTATACCTTGTTTGCTAGAAGAAATAGGAACTGTTTCTGAAGTCAAGTAGTAAATAGAATCACCTAATTGATTCGTTACAAATCCTAATGCGTTCATAACCTTCAAGAGTTTACTGTCTATTTCTGCTATCATATAGCTATCACTATCCCCAACTATAGGCTGAACAGCCAAAGCCATTAGTCTTTTGAACAATGTGAACGTGGATATCCCAGAAGTTGAATCTATCGCAAAACGACCTACATGCCAATAGTTGAACTTTACATCAGAATGTATGGCTTCTAATGGATTGATGCCATATATTTTCTCCAATGGTAATTCTGATTGGCGATTCCAAAGAAAGACGCGAATGGAGCCTAACATTTTTCCTTGGTTATCTCTAGCTATATAAATATAGGTGTTATCGCCATATAGTTCCAATTCTTCTTTTGTGACATCGGCTATATCGTCAGCTAGCTGAGATGCCTCAACAGTACCTACGTGATGCTTATAATTCTCCACCACGATGAATTGAGAGAGTTCATTGATGCACTTGGCATCAGCCTTGAAGATAGAGTAATCTTCAAATGTTGCAATTAATTTTTCCATTTTTATATGTTTATATTTCTGTTGCAAAACTACCTCGTTTTTCAAAACAAGCGGCTACACTTTTGGGTAATGCTATTACTTTATGTTAAAACTTTACCCTTTTGGGTAACAAAATGATGTAAAACCAATATTTTTTAGTACTTTTGCAGCAAAATAATAAAAACAAGATGGCAAACGAAGAAGATTATTTCATTGCAGCTAACTCTGTTGGAGCTATCAATGAAGAGCAATATAAGAAGTTGGATGTACTCATCCACACGACAGAAGCAATATCACGCTCTCTATACCAAAGTGTGTATCTTATCGATTATTACAAGAAAGGATTCCTGTATGTATCAGAGAATCCTTTATTTCTTTGCGGACATACTGCAAAAGAAATGAAAGAGATGGGGTATGCTTTCTATTCGGAGCATGTACCAGAAAATGAGCAACAGATGTTGGTGGAAATCAACAGTAATGGTTTTAAGTTTTTTGAAACAAAGATTGCACCAGAAGACAAACACAAATGCTATATCTCATACGATTTCCATATCATGCTCGATGGTAACAGAAAAGTACTTATCAATCACAAGTTAACTCCAATTTTGCTTACGGAAGATGGTAGAATATGGATTGCAATGTGCATTGTTTCTCTTTCTTCGCAATCCACACCAGGCCATATAGAGTTTCATATTGAGGGTTCTCAGAAGTATTGGAAATACGACTTGGATTTCCACAAGTGGAGAGAAAAGGAAATGATACAATTGAAAGAGGAGGAAAAGCAAGTGCTCACTTTGTGCTCGCAAGGACTCACTATGAATGAGATTGCGGACAAGATGTGTAAGTCCATTGATTCCATCAAATTCTATAGAAGAACTTTATTTGAAAAAATTGGAACCAAGAACATCACAGAAGCACTTACTTTTGCCACCATCTATAAACTACTGTAATTTCCCTCATCCATCCCTGCTTCACTATTGAAGCAAGGATGAAAAATAGAATCCTGGAAATCGTTTCACCTCTTTGCCTGTTGCAATATTAAACAGAGCTTGCGTACACAAACCTGCTGTAATCCATGAAGCAACAGACAACTGAGGAGGAGGAATTGCACCTTCCTCTCTTTGATATTGCTTGACCACCTTGTCAAGCCATTCTTGGGGTTGCATCCAAAATGCTTGGTAGCCAAGAACATATTCTGCAACTTTCAACTCAAAGCCTAAAGGCTTGTCCGAAAGACTTTCCAGAGTTTTTCCATCAGGATCCACTACCGTTAGAAAACCTGCCCAGCCAAAATTGTAAGGGTGAAGGACATAAATATTCTTTTCTGAACAAATCTTGTCAAAGACAAACGGAATGTCGCTCTTGAAGTCCAAGGCATTAATGGCAACATCATGTCCCTCTATCAATTCCTCTACATTATCATGGTCAACAAACTTATTGATAACCGTGATTTTCGCTTGTGGATTAATGGAAAGTAATCTCTTGGCGAGGCTCTCTGCCTTATAGTTTCCAACATCCTCCAACCGATAGTTCTGACGGTTTAAGTTGCTTTTCTCCACCTTATCACCATCAATGATAGTGATAGTTTCAAACCCTAAGCGTAATGCACATTCCGCAATGACACTTCCTAAGCCAGCACCCCCCAAGAGAACACGAAAATGCTTAATTTTTTCCTGTTCATCTGGCTTGATGTAAATTCGATTTCTACTATACATATTTTCCATTTTGATGATACTTTAAATTTTTACTGTGCAAAAGTAGATTTGTTTTTTCAAACATCCACTACACAAAAGGGTAATATTTGGATTATAACACCCAACATAAACAAAGATTAACTAAATAATGATGTTCCTATTTTGTTTTTTCCATTATTCGTCTAATTTCTTTTGATTCAAGCAATAATTTATTGGCAATACTATTCTTATATTTTGCAGTTTCAACCATTTCACGGTATCGACATATAGAATCTTCATAAGCAGCAACTCGATTTCTTACATCATCAATAACATTCTCATTTCGACAAACAGAAAAATGCTTTTCGATGTAACTAACATTCGGGTCATCGGATGGAAGCACCATCTTCAATGCCCTATACTTCAAGTCTGCCTCCTCCCAATCTTGGTGCTCTCGCCATTGGGTGAGATTGCCCCAAATGGAGAGGACAAGAGATAGAGCCAAGCCACC
>JAIJLI010000067.1 GCA_022722495.1 Dialister sp.
CACAGCCCCTTTTTTATTTAGTGATCATGCGGGACCATGTCTTCCGCCTGAAGCGTACCCGCCTTGCGGCGTTCTGCATATTCCGCCGTAGCAGTGAAAAGCACGTCAGTGGAGCTGTTCAGCGCAGTTTCGCAGGCATCTTCCAGCACGGAGATAATGAAGCCGACACCGACGACCTGCATGGAGATATCATTGCTGATGCCAAAGGACGCACAAGCGACCGGGATCAGAAGCAGAGAGCCGCCTGCGACGCCGGAAGCACCACATGCACCGACAGTAGATACGATGCAGAGCAGGAGTGCGGTCGGCAGATCGACATCGATGCCCAGCGTATTTGCAGCAGCCAGAGCCAGCACGGAGATCGTAATGGATGCGCCGGACATATTGATCGTCGCACCGAGAGGAATGGAGATCGTAAAGATATCCGGATTGAGCCCGAGTCTCTTGCAGAGTGCCAGATTCACAGGGATATTGGCCGCCGAGCTTCTGGTGAAGAAGGCATACACGCCGCTTTCACGGATCGTGGTGAGGATCAGCGGGTATGGATTCATGTGAATGCGAGAAAATACGATGATCGGATTCATCACAAGAGCGACCAGGAAGTACGAACAGATAAGGACCGCCAGAAGCTGTACATAGCCGATGAGCGCTTCCACACCGGCAGTGCCGACGGAGTCAGCAACAAGGCCCATGATGCCGAGCGGGGCAAAGTGGATGACCCATGTCACCACCTTGGTGATGGTCTTGGCAACATCATCGAGCCAGCCCTTGGTGGTGCCGGATGCGATATTCTTCATCGCGATACCGATGATGATCGCCCATGCCAGGATGCCGATGTAGTTCGCAGAGAGCAGTGCATTCACCGGATTATCGACGACGCTCAGGATCAGGTTATGAAGCACCTGAATGATGCCGCTTGGCGGAGCGAGCTTCGTGTCAGCGGCCACCTGCAGGTGCAGTGTGGTCGGGAACAGGAAGGACATGCCGACCCCGACGAGCGATGCGAAGAATGTCGCCATCACATAGAGACCGATGATCGGCTTCATGCTGCCGTTCCCATTTTCTTTTCTCTGCGCCATGGCGTTCATGACCAGGAAGAACACCAAAATCGGTGCGACTCCTTTCAGGGCTTTGACGAAAAGATCCCCAAAAATCTTTACGACCGGGATGGCTGCGGGGAAACAGACCGCGATCAGAATACCGATCACCAGACCGACCGCAATCTGCTTGATCAGTGCCACGCTGGCAAGCGTGTGCTGGATCGTTTTAAACACAATAATCCTCCTCCTAACAAATACAGATAAATTATATTACAGTATACGCTTCCCTGAATAATGTTGCAAGCTTGGATTAAGATTAAAAATCAACTTATGGCCTGTAGCGTTTGACATCTCCCCTTCTCCATGCTATGATAGGCCTAATTCCACACAGGCGATGAGAAGAAGAGTATGCGTTCAGGACTGGCAAAGAGAGCTGCGTATGGTGAGAGCAGTGCAGAAGCGGACACAGAAGATGGCCTTCGAGCCTCCGAGCCGAATCATGAAGCTCGCCGGGACTGCCCGTTACAGCAGCAGGGTATTTATGGCTCGTCCAGCGTACCTATCGAGTCCTTATCGGTGACGGTAAGGAGAAGCAGAGTGGTCACACGGTATTACTATCCGTCTCTCAATAGAGAGACGGATTTTTTTATTGACAGGAAAGGGATATGGATGGATGGATGATCAGCCCCGGCTGTCTGCGGTTAAGCGCCATACCCCCCGACCTATGAAAAGGAGAATCCACGATGGATATAAAAACGATCTGCATTCATGGCAGCGACTGGAAAGACCCGACCGGCTGCATTTCTGTCCCTGTATTTCAGTCTGCGACCTTCGGACATCCGGAGCTCGGACAGTCCACGGGCTACGACTATGCCCGCGTGCAGAACCCGACACGGGAATGCACGGAGAAGGTGGTCGCACGGCTCGAGCACGGGTGTGACTGTACCAGCTACTCTTCCGGTATGGCTGCGATCTCTATGGTCATGGAACTTTTCAAACCGGGAGACACGATCCTTTCCACCGATGACCTTTACGGCGGCTCCATCCGTCTCTTCCGCTTCATCAATGAGAAGAACGGCCTTCATTTCCGATTCGTCGACACATCAGATATTTCTAAAGCAGAGGCTGCACTGGACGACACCGTCAAAGCCATCTATATCGAGACGCCGACGAATCCGATGATGCAGGTGACGGACATCTCTGCGATGGCAGACCTCGCGCACTCGCACGGCGCGCTCCTCATCGCGGACAATACCTTCATGAGCCCGTACTTCTGTAATCCGATCGACTTCGGCGCTGACATCGTCCTTCACAGCGGCACCAAGTACCTCGCTGGACACAATGACACCCTCGCAGGCTTTGTCGTATGCAGGGACAAAGAAATCGCGGAAAAGATCCGTTTCCTCTACAAGACCGTCGGCGGCTGCCTTGCGCCATGGGACAGCTGGCTCGTCACCCGCGGCATCAAGACACTGGCACTTCGCATGGAAGCCGCGCAGAAAAATGCCCAGACCCTCGCCGAGTGGCTTTCCGGTCATCCGAAGATCACGCAGGTACTCTATCCGGGTCTTCCCGGCTTCAAAAACAAAGAAATCCACGACCGGCAGTCCCGCGGCACAGGCGCTATGCTCTCCTTCTATACCGACAGCCATGAGACAGCTCTCCGCGTGCTGAAATCCGTCCGCCTCATTCGCTTCGCAGAAAGTCTTGGCGGCGTAGAAAGTCTCATCACCTACCCTGCCACCCAGACGCACGCTGACCTCACGAAAGAGGAGCGTGAGTCCCGCGGCATCACCGCCTGTCTCCTCCGCCTCTCCGTCGGCATCGAAGATGTGAATGACCTCATCGCCGATCTCTCGCAGGCGCTGGGAGACTAGGGAAACGCAGATTAAATCGCAGAGTTCGATTGAATCTGCGTTTCCTTACATGCCAGTGATTTAGAAAACACAATACGAGTCCCTAGTCACTTTTTCCTCGAAAGGAGCCATCATGAATCCACTTGATCATACATTTGACCTTGATACCATCATTGACCGGAGAGGCACCGGCTGCCTCAAGTACGATTTCGCCGTCCAGCGCGGCAAACCAGCTGATGTCCTTCCCTTCTGGGTGGCGGACATGGATTTCCGCGTGGCCGAGCCCATCACCCGTGCGCTCCATGCCCGCGTGGACCATGGCATCTTCGGCTACTCGGAAGCAGGCAGCTCCTACTTTAAAGCACTCGCAAACTGGCAGAAGACCTATTTCCACTGGACCATCCATCCGGAATGGCTCATCAAGACACCGGGCGTCGTGCCGGCCATCAATATTGCTGTCAAAGCACTGACGAAGCCGGGGGACGGCGTACTGCTCCACCAGCCTGTCTACTATCCCTTCCTCTCCGCCATCGAAAAGAATGGCCGCCGCCTCGTAAACAGCGGCCTCGTCCTAAAAGAGGGGCATTATGAGATCGATTTTGATGACATGGAAAGGAAGATCGAAGAAGGAGGCGTGAAGCTCGCGCTCCTTTGCACGCCGCACAATCCCGCCGGACGCGTCTGGACGAAGGAAGAGCTTACGCGATATGCAGAGATCTGCCTGCGCCACGGCGTGAAGATCGTCGCTGATGAGATCCATCAAGACTTCACCTACCCCGGCCATACCCACACGACCTTCGCCACCATCAGCCGCGAGGCAGCGGACAATGCCATCATCTGTACCGCGCCTTCGAAGACATTCAACATCGCGGGTCTACAGAATTCGAACATCCTCATCCCAAATCCTGAGATCCGCAGAGCCTTTCAGGAAGAGCTCGATGCCTTCGGCTACGACCAGCTGAATGTCATGGGGCTCGTTGCCAGTGAAGCCGCGTACCGGGAGGGCCGCCCCTGGCTCGAAGCCGTCAAGTCCTATCTCAAAGGAAATCTGGACTTCACGCGAAGCTTCTTCCAAAAAGAAATGCCGGAGATGAAGCTCATCGAGCCGGAGGGGACCTACCTCATCTGGGTCGATGCCTCTGCTTACGGCCTCTCCACCGAAGAGCTTGAGCACAAGATCCTCTATGACTGCCGCCTCTGGCTGGATATGGGATACATCTTCGGCAAGGAAGGGGAAGGCTTCCTCCGCTTCAACCTCGCCTGCCCGAGAGAAACGCTCGAAAAGGGACTGCGCCAACTGAAAGAAGGATTTGAGAAATAGGGATCAGCGTTTCCTGAAATACCACATTCGGGCATCGCCTCATATATGATTGCGGCGAAGCCGCCGCCCCCATTCCTCATGCGAACAGAGTTTTCCATTTCTAATCAAAAGACGGCACGCCCCGCGGGCTAACCATGGCAAAACAAAATCCGCTTCACGAAATCTTGCGTGAAGCGGATTTTGTTTTGCCATGAACTTGAAGCGTCCTTTAAGAAATGCGGCTTCACCGCCCCATCATCCGGATCACGAGCAGACTGATCTCAAAGAGGACGATAGAGGGGACGGCGAGAAGACTCTGTGTCATGATGTCAGGCGTCGGAGTGAGGATGGCCGCAAGGATGAAGGAGAGGAAGATCACATACTTTCTCCCTTTCGTGAGCGCTGCCGAGGTGACGAGGCCGGCCTTGGCCATAGCGATGAGGACGAGCGGAAGATTGCACACGAAGCCAAAGGGGAAGATCATGAAGAGAACGAATTCCAGATAGTTCTCCATCGAAAGGAGCGGCTTGAAGTCATCTCCGCCAAATCCCATGAGGAAGTGAAGGCTCTCCGGCATGACGAAGAAATAAGAAAAGGCGAGTCCGGAGAGAAAGAGGATCACGGAAAGCGGCACGAAGACGCAGCACCATGATTTCTCCCGATCCGTCAGTGCGGGGAGCAGGAAACGCCAAAATTCGAAGAAGACCACAGGCGAGGCGAGGACGAAGCCTGCCACGACCGCAGTCTTGATGTAAATCATGAGGACTTCTGTGGGCCGCGCAAAGTACAGCTGCCCCGCCGGAGCGGTCAGGAAAGCCATGAGCTCACGGATAAAGAAAAAGCTCACCGCCGTCCCGACAGCTATCGCTAGGAACGAGTAGATGAGCCTCTTGCGCAGTTCCGTGAGATGCCCGGAAAGAGGCATGTCCGCGGCTTCCGTCATCATTTCTTAGCCTCGACAGCCGCCTTAGCGGTTGCGACTTCTGTCTCTTTCACAATGACCGTCTTCGGCGAGTCCGTATTCACTGCGTCTTTGAATTCATGCATGCTCTTACCCAGTGCCTTGCCGATCTCCGGCAGCTTGCCGGGGCCAAAGACAATGAGACCGATCACAAGGATCAGAAGAAGTTCCGGGATACCGATACCAAACATAATAATTACCTCCTTGGATGAAATTAAGTCAGGGTTAGCCCGTGGGGCGAGTCGCCCCTTGATTGTGCGAAAGTCTCTCTTGAATGAGAAATGCAAAATGGTGGTGCCATGAGCTGCCATTTCACAAGTCACCAGTCACTCGCGGCACCTAATCCCCAGCCACCAGTTACCAGTCACTTCTTACTTCATCTATCCTACCTTCTCCCCATTCTTTTTCCATCAACACTTTGTACATCTTTTGTCAAGGCTGCCAAATATCTGTCAATTGACAAAGGCATGACGAAATTTAGCGGAAGTTTTTCAAAACAGGAATCCATTCTTTGCGTTCCCTCACTAGACTGATAAAAGCGGCTCCGAAGAGCCTGCTCAAATTCCGTACAAAAAGAGATGGAGGAACCATTCATGAACAACGCAATCACGCACGATCCGATTTCCAGACGCACCTTTCTGAAGCTCGCAGCCGGCACCGCAGCAGGCGCTATGCTTTTCAAATTCCCATTCACCGCCAGTGCCAAAGAAGCAGCTGCTGCGATGGAGATCCGCCCGATCGCTCTCGCTGATCTGCCAAAGACCGGAGAAGCTGCCGCTAAAGCCGCTCCGCTCATCAAAAGCTCCTATGCAGACATTTTGAAGATCGTAGACACCATCAAAGACAGCTCTCTCAGATCCGCCGTCCTTGCTATGATCAAGAATCCATTCCCGACCTTTATGGAAAACTACACCAGTTCTTCCTCCATCCAGCGCCTCTACAATCAGCTTCTGGATCAAAAGCTCATCGATCCATCTAAGATCTCCGCAGAGACCCTTCTCCCACCGGTACCGACGAAGTTGCAGCCATTCATGACCGCACCAGGCAGCGGCTACATGAGCCACCACTCCTACCCGGGCGGTCTCTCCACCCATGTCGACAGCAACCTGCACATCACCGTCGGTATCTGTGAGACCTATAAAGACGTCTTCCACTATGATGTCGACTACGACACCGCCGTCGCAGCACAGGCGCTGCACGACATCGAGAAGCCCTTCGTCTTCCAGTGGCAGGAAGACGGCTCCTCCAGAAAAGAATACACCATCGCAGATCAGGGGGCGCACCATGTCCTCAGTATCGCCGAATCCATCTACCGCGGTATGCCGGCAGAAGAAATCGTAGCGCAGGCCTGTGCTCATGCCGCTCCGACCAGTAAAAAAGAGGAAGCCGATGTCGTCAGCTGGATCCGCGCGGCCTCCATCATCATCGGCAAAGACCCTGTCCGCCTCGGTCTCCTCACCTCTGACGGCGAAGGCCTCCCCGCCCCGCACAAGCAGGAAGGCTACATCGTCCACTTAGGCGACCATGACTGGGTCCTCTCCGTACCGGCTGCTCAGAAATCCATCGCCATCCTGAAGTCCATCTGCCGGAAAGACTATGGCTTCACGGAACAAGAAGCGAATGGCGCTCGCTTCAATGCCTTCAGAAACTACATCGGCGCACAGGTGTCCTTCCTCTACATCAATCACCTCTCCTCCCTCCCGGATGCAGAAAACCAGCTGAGAAACCTCTGCCATCAGGTGATCCTGAAATAGCAGCTAGTGACGAGTGACTGGGGACTGACCAGAGAATCATCCTCTCCCAATTTCGCGTGATGCCGAATCACAACCATCATCACAAAACGCCGCCTCGCGCAAGCGAAGCGGCGTTTTTGTTGTACAAATGAGAAGTTTGAAAACAGGGATGAATGGCTAGAAGACCAAGAGCCCAAAATACGAGGAGACATCTGACATCTCAAGCGAGCATCGCCCCTTTTCGTCATCCTGAGCGGCGAGAAACGTCGTATGTGAGATAACGAATGCCAGAACAGCTGCGACCTCGTCATCGATCGCGGCGAAGCCGCCACCTTCATTCCTCATTCCTCATTTGTTTTCCCCTTCTCCACATGAAGTAATACGCCAGTCCGGCAAGCGAAGAGGCGAGGCAGATGCCGCCATACATGAAAGAATAGCCGAAAGCCTCTGCAAAAAGCCCGAGGAAGGCCGCCGCAAAGCCCACACTGATATCCAGCGACCAGAAATAGGTCGATGTCGCGACGCCCGCGCGAGAAGAAGGAGCGCTGCTGACCGCGATGGTCTGGAAGGCAGGCGCCAGCGCGCCGAAGCCGATCCCCAGCACCGCCGCGGAGAGGAGCAGGAGGAAAGGTCCCTCGACCTGCGAGAAGAGGAGAAAGCCCGCCGAGAAGAAAAGGAAGCCCGGATACACCGTATAGTCCGAGCCATGGTGATCGAAGAGGTAGCCGACAAACGGACGGGATACGACGATGACGAGCGCAAAGACGAGGAAGAAGAGACTCGTGTAAGAGCCTATACCAAGGCTTCTCGTGTACATGGGAATGAATGTCAGCACACCGCCGTAGGCAAAAAAGACAAGCCCGCCCAGGATGACCGCCGGGAGCGCCTTCTTTTCGAAGAAATCCGAAAAATGAAATCCGCGGTGCGTTTCTCCCGATGGACATACCACGCGCGCGGACAGCCGTTTCCCATTTCCTGAAACGATCGCACACGCAGCCATCAAAGAAAGGAAGAGAAACAGCACCGACGCACCGAAATGCTCGATGAGGATGAGCCCCACCAAAGGCCCCACGACCATCGCCATATTTCCACAGACCGCAAAGTAGCCGATTCCCTCTCCCTTCCGCCGGCTAGGAAGCACGAGCGCCGCCATCGCTGCCGAAGCCGTCGTCCCCAGCGCGAAGACGATCCCGTGAATGAGGCGCAGCGAAAGCGCGATCTCCAACCGATACGCAAGGAGAAAGCCCGTCATCAGGAGAAAGAGCAACACCGAGACAATGAGGAGCAGACGCTGCTTATTCACCGCATCGATCACACGCCCTGCGAGCGGGCGGGACACCACCGTGCCAATCTGAAAGCAGGTCATCGCCATCCCTGCCTCCCACTCGCCGAGCCCCAAATCATCCATGATGTAGACCGGCAGCGCCGCGATCATGATGTACTGCGACATGAAATAAAAGAAATTCGTGAGACCCATACCGATGAACTCA
>JAIJLI010000748.1 GCA_022722495.1 Dialister sp.
AAATCAGCAACAAAATGGAACACAAGAAACAGACCGGGCATGTCTGCCGATGGATGGTTTTTGGCATAACGATTGTCACCATCGTCGTAGGATGTACCATAGTAATCGGCCTATTTGAATGGCGCGACAGAAGCAGGATGGAGAGCAGGAACGCAGAGACACACCTTTGGCGTAAAAACGTGTATGACTTGAATATGCGTGTCGCCAAGTTATCTCTGCTTGGTGAGACAATGGAAAACATTGACAGACATATTATTGTGCGTTTTTTGATTAATACTACAATTCAATGCAATAAATTCAATATCCAGTCGTTCTTTAGTTATAACATAAAAGCAAAACAATATGAAAGTATCATTAAAACAAGGCTATAAACCGCCTTAAACTTCAATCGGGAATATCAGAGGATATGATCCTTTTTGCTTCTTTGAAATATTTTCCATGTTCAGGCAACCCATACCAATGGCAGTGGCAAGACCTTGAAGACCATCCAGAAGAGTGGTCCTGACGGTGAGATTACCACCTCGTTTGAGTATGACGGCATACAGCGCCTTGTTCGTGTCACCGACACGGAGGGCAATGTAACGACCTCGACTTACGACATGGGTGACCGCCGTACGGAGGTGAACCATCCTGCAAGCGGCATTACAAGTTTCACTTATGATGCTCTCGGCAATGTGCTTACAAAGCAGACTGCCAACCTTGCGAAGGAAGGCAAGTTCATCACCTACGATTATGACTATCAGCGTCTGACGGGTATCAACTACCCAGACCATCCGGAGAACAACGTGAAGTATTATTATGGTGGTCGCAACGCCTCTCAGAACCGTATCGGTCGCTTGATGCTCCGTGAGGACGGAACGGGTGCCATCGAATACTTCTATGGCAAGATGGGGGAAGTAACAAAGACCCGCCGCACGATGATTGTGCCTAACCAGGCGATAGCAACCTACGTGACGCAATGGACTTATGACAGCCACAACCGTCTGTTGGAGATGATCTATCCTGATGAGGAGAAGATTACTTACTCTTACAATCTCGGTGGTCAGCTTGAAAAGGTTCATGGCTACAAGTCATACGGCTACGATTATGTAAGCAAG
>JAIJLI010000749.1 GCA_022722495.1 Dialister sp.
CCGTGTAGTAGATGGTGAAAATCCCAACGATGATCTGTATTGGAAACATGATTATATCGAGGTAGTGGTTCATTGTTCGATGTCCTCAGGTGCTCTTTTCTGTTTTCTTCTGATAGCTTTCCGTTTGCCTTTTCTGCGGTTGAGGTAGGTATTCATCATGCCAAAGAGGATGTAGGCAGCGCAGATGGCAGCCGCCCAGATCGGCCAGTAGAAGATGGTCGCGATGACGAAGAAGGCAAGGCAGATCAGCACCGCGGGCAGATGCAGCTGGTCTGCGCTTGCACCTTTGTTATCCGGGTAGTGGATCTCACTCACCATGAGGAAGGCGAGCAGAAGGACCCAGAGGACGATGAGCCAGTTCCAGACTTTCGCACCGGAGAGCACGTAAGCGGAAATGATGACGCCGGTCGTCGGGCAGGGCAGTCCTTCGAAGTAGCCATGAACGGATGTGACCTTCACATTGAAGCGTGCCAGACGGAAGGCACAGAAGGTACCGAGGAGGGCGCAGGGAATGATGCCCACCCAGCCCAGCTCATGGAGCTGGTAGGAGTAAATGAGCGCACCGGCTGCGATGCCGAAGGAAATATCATCGGAGAGGGAGTCGAGCTCGACGCCCATGGGGCCGGCGGTGTGCAGCGCACGGGCGACTCTCCCGTCCAGCGCATCGGCCACCATCGCGATCAGTATGAAAATCGCTGCGAGGTCGCAGTGACCTTCGATAGACATCATTATGGATAAGCCGCCAAAGAATGCATTGGCAGCTGTGACTCCATTGGCAATCCAAGATTTATTCAACTTATTTCAGCCTCCCTACGACGGTCAGGCCGCCGCGTACTTTGTCGCCTTTTTTGACGCAGATCTCACAGTCTCCCGGGATGTAGAGCTCCGTGCAGGAGCCGAATTTGATCATGCCGTAGAGTTCGCCTTTTTTCAGGCTGTCTCCCAGATTTTTCCAGGAAACGACGCGTCGTGCCAGTATCCCCGCGATGAGGATGACCAGGATGGATCGGTTCTTGCCCGTGATCCCGATGGCACCGCGTTCATTTTCAAAACCCACCCCTTCCTCATACGCAGGCAGGAATTTGCCCTGTGTAT
>JAIJLI010000750.1 GCA_022722495.1 Dialister sp.
GCCTTGACATTTGTCCCTGCGATCGGCGTCTGGGAAATGACCTCCCCCGCAGGGACGTCATCACTGGCGATCTCATCGACAGATACCTTGAGATCGAGCTTCTTGAGCGTCGTCTGTGCGACCTCGACCGGCTTGCCTACGACATTGGGCACGGTGACATTCTGGCTGCTCCAGAAGCTACCGAAGGAGAAGAAGGCCCATGCAAAGCAGCAGACGAAAAGGAGCGCCATGCTGATCCAGATGTATTTCTGTGGCATGTTGCCGATGTAGTTCAGGATCTTGCTTTCTTTGGATATTTTTTTCGGCTTCCGTTCCGCCTTGTGGATCGGGCGCGTCATCGCTGTAAAGTCATGCGAAGCCGGCTTGTAGATGGTCGTGGTGAAGCCCTGCGCGATTTTCAGCTCAGAAATAAAATCCCCCACCGTATCATAGCGCTTATTCGGGTCTTTCTGCAGCGCCGTCAGAAGGCACTCTTCTAGCATGGGAGAGATCGCCGGATTGTACTTCGTCGGACGCGGCACATCCCCCTGCATATGCTTGAGCGCGATGGAGACAGCTGTCTCCCCTTCGAAGGGCAGATGATGTGTCAGCATTTCATAGAGCACGATACCAAGAGAGTAAATATCCGTCTTTTCCGTGATCTTATCTCCGGCCGCCTGCTCCGGAGAGAGGTAGTGTACCGAGCCTAAAATGGACTGCTTGTCGATGACGGTCGAAGAATTGATGGCGCGTGCGATGCCGAAGTCAGTGACCTTCACCTTGCCATCTCCCGTGAGAAGGATATTGTGCGGTTTGATATCACAGTGGATGATGCCATTATCATGCGCTTCTTCGAGCGCATTTCCGATGTCGATCGCGATACGGACTGCCGTATCGATCGGAATGCTCGGATGTGACTGGATGTACTGCTTCAGGGTCTGCCCTTCCACGTACTCCATGACGATATAGTGGATATCGCCATCACAGCCGACATCATAGATGCCGACGATATTCGGATGCGTGAGCTTGCCTGCGGACTGTGCTTCATGGCGGAAACGCAGGACGAAGTCTTCGTCTTCTGCAAAATTGCCGTGCAGGATCTTCACCGCTACGACA
>JAIJLI010000751.1 GCA_022722495.1 Dialister sp.
ATGCGCCTATAATCTAGGGAGATAAGCCATGCTCAACTCCATATCAGCGCAATATATCTGCAAAAATACAAAAAATATTCAGAAAAGTGATTTTATGGATGGATTTTGTTTGCAGGGCGAACTTGATTTAACCTTATTTTATAAGATAGAGGGATATTGAGGGATTTTTTGATAACCCGAAATCCTTAATGACCGAAAATGACCGTGACCTTAATGACCGGATTTAAGGGGATTGAAAAATGAAAATGACCGTTAATGAATTTGATCCTTCATGACCTCTTAAAACAAAAGGCGGAATGTATGGTAGATATAATCTTAGTAGAATACAGAGCTATTTGCATTTTTTTCATAATCATTCGTGTTTCTAACATATTTTACCTATCTTTGTGCCTTAAAAAATAGAAGTTGCAAAATGGATAAGTATGTGTTAGAATTACAGGCTGTACTAGACCAATATAGAAGTCTTGGTATTTCGCAGCAGATAGATTACGATAAGTTCTATCTGTATTCTATCATCACGCGCTCTACTGCCATAGAAGGTTCTACTGTGACGGAAATAGAGAATCAATTGCTCTTTGATGAAGGTATTTCAGCTAAAGGTAAACCCTTGGTAGAGCAGTTGATGAATCTTGATTTGAAGCATGCCTATGAGCAATCCATTCGATGGGCTAAGGAGCACAAACCTTTTTCTGTAGAAATGCTTAGGCAATTGTCTGCATTGGTGATGAAGAATACCGGCAGCGTTTATAGCACGCTTCAGGGGGATTTCGATTCTTCTAAAGGTGATCTCCGTTTAGTAGGTGTCACAGCGGGAGCTGGTGGACGTTCCTATATGAACTTTCTGAAGGTTCCTGCACGGTTGGCAGATTTCTGCAATGAGATAAACAGCAGACGTGAATTGCTTCTTGAAAACCCGAGTGAAATGGATGCATATTTGTTGAGCTTCGATGCTCATAACATCCTTGTCAGCATCCATCCTTGGGTGGATGGAAATGGCAGAATGTCGCGTCTCATCATGAACCACCTTCAGTTTGAATTTAATCTTGTTCCGACAAAGGTAATGACTGATGATAAGGCAGCTTATATTGAAGCTC
>JAIJLI010000752.1 GCA_022722495.1 Dialister sp.
AGATATTGGAGAAGAACAGGCCTGATGCAGCTTATGGCATCGCCATGGCGCTGTGTAAGCATATACCATTGCTCATCAACCGTGATGACATACAAGAGCTGGTAGGCGAATACAAAAGACGTATCGGAAAACTGATATACGACAGCTATCAAGCCCTGGTGGAAGCAGTCAAGGCGTGGAACCACGAGGAGAAACGACAGGAGGTATGCCGCTATATCAAAGAGACAGCAGGACAATACCCCAATCATCGAGGCATGAAGAAGAAGTTGATGGACTTGATGCCAGAGATACCATTTGAAGGTGAACCGATGGCTGTGACTCGTGAGCCAAATGACATGGAGAAATCACTCCTGTAAATTATTAACTACAAAAATAATGAAACAGAAACAATGAGAGAAGCACCAATAATTTTACCAGTGTTCACAACCAGTGTGCCTTTGGATTTTCCGTCTGAAGGCACGTTTGCGTTCAACAAGAAAACCCATAAGCAGTTGGAGGTGACGGTGAGAATCAACGAGCACCAGTACTTCAACATGAACTTTCTGAACCATGACGGATATATCATGGCATGCTGCAGATGGGCGCATGTATTGGACTTTGCAGAAAATGGTTATGACCGTTACGAACAGATTATCAAAAAACATTTCCGAAAGAAATATCCTGTCATCAGCAGTCTGTATGGACAGCATACAGATACGGCTGAGGACATCCATATCTCCCCCATCGGCTTTGAGGGTAATCCCAAGGAATGGTATATCTCCATGCGCATCTATGGAGAGAAGTTCGATGACCTGCTGCATGGCAATCTGCTGATGAACGTGGCGTTTGCCTCTGCCGTGGGTAATCTCTGTATGGCAAGCTTGGACGTGTTCAAGGAAATCATGAAGAGCGATGCCAAGCAGCCGAAGATATTACTGAAGGAGTTGACAGGTATCGACGAGATAGACAAGGACTTTGACTTCGGTAATTATCTGGATGCCCGAAATCCAGAGACAAGCGAGATTATATCGACTGCGAGAGAAGACGGTAAGGCTTCAGGAGTGGAACTGCCGGAGGAAATAGAAATGCCACAGAATATGGAGATGTACCC
>JAIJLI010000068.1 GCA_022722495.1 Dialister sp.
ACAGGAGCTTTACCTTCGCCGCCGCCATGCGGATGGTCATTCGGGTTCATGACAACGCCGCGGTTAGCCGGACGAACGCCAAGCCAGCGGTTTCTGCCTGCTTTGCCGAGGGTAATGTTTTCGTGATCTTCGTTGCCGATAGCACCGATGGTAGCACGGCAGCGAATGTGAACTTTTCTAAGTTCGCCAGACGGCAGACGGAGAAGTGCATAGTCGCCTTCCTTAGCCATCAGCTGAGCGCTTGCGCCGGCAGAACGGACCATCTGGCCGCCTTTGCCGATCTTCAGTTCTACGTTGTGAACAATGGTACCAAGAGGAATGTTGGTGAATGGGAGGCAGTTGCCGACTTTAATATCGGATTCCGGACCGCTGGTGACTACGTCGCCGACCTTCAGACCTTTCGGAGCGAGGATGTAGCGTTTTTCACCATCTGCATACTGCAGCAGCGCGATGCGGCAGGTACGGTTTGGATCGTATTCAATGGTTGCGACTTTAGCCGGAACGCCATCTTTATTTCTCTTGAAATCGATGATTCTGTACTGACGTTTATGTCCGCCGCCCTGGTGACGAACGGTGGTCTTACCGGAGCCATTACGACCGCCATGATTGTGAACAGGAGCCAGAAGGGATTTTTCTGGGGTATCTGTTGTAATTTCCTCAAAGGTGGAAACGGTCATCTGACGGCGTCCGGGAGTGTACGGTTTAAATGATTTGTATGCCATTTATATTACTCCTCCTTACGCTTCGAAGAGCTCAATTGTTTCGCCCGGTTTGAGGGTAACAATTGCTTTCTTCCAATCACTGCGACGACCCTGGGTGCGGCCCAGACGTTTCATCTTGCCTTCATAACGCATGGTGTTCACAGCCTGAACTTTAACTTTGAAGATCTGTTCTACAGCCTGGCGGATCTCCACCTTGGTAGCAGCGAGCGGTACACGGAATGTGTACTTGCGTTCTTCCATGAGAGCTGTAGTTTTTTCGGTAACGAGCGGTTTAATGAGGATGTCACGTGCGTCCATTATGCGAGTACCTCCTCAATTTTCTTAACAGCTTCCTGAGTCAGGAAAAGTTTGCCGGTGTTTACGATATCGTAGATGTTGAGTCCGTTCGGTGCGTAAGCTTTGACCCCCGGAATGTTTCTAGCGGACAGAACGGTGTTCTGGCAAAGAGCGCCGCCGTCAACGATGACAGCTTTGCCTTCTGCCTGGAAAGCAGCCAGCATTTTGACTACTTCTTTGGTCTTCGGTGCTTCGAAGTTCACTGCGTCGAGAACGACGAGTTCGTTAGCACGGAGTTTTTCAGACAGTGCAGATCTTACAGCCAGCTGACGTGCCTTTCTCGGCATATCTTTGGCATGGCTTCTCGGGGTCGGTCCGAATACGGTACCACCGCCGACCCACAGTGGGGAGCGGATGGATCCGACTCTGGCACGGCCGGTGCCCTTCTGTTTCCATGGCTTCTTGCCGCCGCCGCGTACAAGGCCTCTGGTTTTGGTGGCATGTGTGCCGAGGCGTTCATTGGCCATCTGGCGCACCACTGCCTGATGAATAACAGCTTCGTTGTAGTCTACACCAAAGACGCTGTCATTCAGCTCTATTTCACCGGCAGCTTCGCCGGCTACATTATACAGCTTTACTTTCGGCATTGAGATGTTCCTCCCTAATCAGAACAATTTTCTGTTGTTCCAGACAATATTATTTTACAGGCTTTACGGTTTCCTGTACCATGACGAGGCTTCCCTTAGCACCTGGGATCCCGCCTTTGACAAGCATAAGATTACGGGCAGTATCAACTCTTACTACCTGAAGATGCTGTACAGTCACACGCACGCCGCCGAGCTGACCAGGCATCTTCTTGCCTTTGAATACTTTTCCGCCGCCGCCGGACATACGAGCACCGAGGGATGCTGTCTGACGATGGTTCTTGGAGCCGTGGGATTCAGGTCCACGCTGGTGGTTATGACGTTTGATCGTGCCGGCGAAACCTTTGCCGCGGCTGGTGCCAATAACGTCGATAATCTCGCCTTCTGCGAAGATATCAGCAGCCAGAGTTTGGCCTACTGTGTAAGACGGCTTTTCAGCGAGTCTATATTCACGCAGATATTTAACTGGGTCGATACCAGCTTTTTCAAACTGACCCTTTACAGGTTTTGTCAAATGTTTTTCTTTGACAGCGCCGTAGCCGAGCTGTACTGCGTTGTATCCGTCGGATTCAACAGTTTTAACAGCTGCTACCACGTTTGGCAGAACTTCAATAACGCTTACCGGAATCAGGTCGCCGTTTTCAGCGAACACCTGAGACATTCCTAATTTTGTTCCCAAAATAGCCTTAGACATCTTTGCACCTCCTTACAGTTTAATTTCAATGCTGACGCCAGCTGGGAGTTCCAGTCTCATCAGCGCATCCGCGGTCTTCTTGGATGGATCGAGGATGTCAATGAGTCTCTTGTGAATACGCATTTCGAACTGTTCACGGCTGTCTTTGTTGACATGTGGAGAACGAAGAATGGTGTACACGTTCCGTTCAGTCGGGAGCGGAATCGGACCGGAGACTCTGGAGCCTGTTCTTTTTGCAGTCTCCGCGATCTTCGCTGCGCTCTGATCAACTGCTTTGTGATCATAGCCTTTCAGACGAATTCTGATTTTTTCCTGTTTCGACATTAGATAAACCTCCTACGTTCATTTCATGAATGAACTGCTCCGTGGAAATTCCCCTGCTCAGCAGGCCACCTTCCACTTCATAGTTTGTTCTGAACACTCTTTTGCCTTGCGCCCTCGCACAAAGGTACCAGACGTTCAGCTTTTCTATAATACTATTTTTCAGCATCGAAATCAAGCATTTTATTTAAAATTTATTTTTTCCGATTTACGTTGAAATTATTCGGTATTTACTGACTTTTCTGTAGTTTATTTTCTTTATTTTCACATGGCCACGCCGCCGTGCGTGTACTCTAATTTCTAAAACTTTCATAAATTCGTAAAGCCACCATGTAGTATGCCCCCTTTCAGCCAAAAAAAATGCGACGCGGGCACAAATTTCCATCCGATCACCATCTACTTTTTACACGGGTATTACACCGGCCACATACTGTCTTGACGCGTTCCTCATAAACTATATGAAAGGAGGTCTTATATGGACATATGTTTATCTCACATTTCAAAAGCCTTTCAGGGAAAACCCGTCATCAAAGACTTCTCACTCACGATCGAGAGCGGCAGCTTCACGACATTGCTCGGTCCTTCCGGCTGCGGGAAGACGACTCTTCTCCGCATGATCGCTGGACTCGATGTCCCCGATGAGGGAGAGATCTTTCTGGGGAAGACCTGCGTGTACTCCCGTGAGAAAGGCATCTTCGTTCCACCGGAGAAGAGGGGCCTGGGTTTTGTCTTTCAGGACTTTGCCCTGTGGCCTCACATGACTGTCTTTGAAAACGTGGCTTTCGGCCTTCGGACGACGGGGCGGACAGCGCACCTTGATGAAATCGTCAATCAGGCGCTCGCACAGGTGGAACTCTCTGATTTCAAGGAACGCTATCCCCATGAGCTTTCGGGCGGACAGCAGCAGCGCGTATCCTTTGCCCGCGCCCTTGCCTACGGCAAGGACTGCATTCTCTTTGATGAGCCTCTTTCTGCGCTTGATGCGAAGCTCAGAGAGGAAATGAGAAGCGAAATCCGCGATCTCGTTACACGCCTCCATGTGACCGCTGTCTTTGTCACCCACGATCAGATCGAAGCGATGTCCATGAGCGATCGCATCGCGGTCCTCTCCCGTGGCATCATCGAGCAGTATGACACGCCTGAAATTATCTACAGCCATCCGGCATCGCCATTCACCGCCCGCTTTGTCGGCACAGCAAACTGGCTGGATGCGCATCATCTTTTCCGCCCGGAAAAGGGACATTTGGAAAGCCGGGAAAAGGATGTCTTTTATGAAGCGAATGTGGTATCCAGCCAGTTTCAGGGACAGAATTATCAAATCCGCCTTACACGGAAGGGCCAAACGTGGACTCTCCCCGCCGAAAGAGCCATGCCCCAGGGAAGTCCCGTGCGCATCTGCGTCTCACCTGACGATATCATCGAAGTATAAGGGAAATCCTTGGAAACGCTGATTCGATCTCAGAGTCATTGGTCATCATAATTAACGGTATAAATTAAATGAAATGAAGGAGCCTTATTATGAAGAAAAACACAAAAAAGCTCATGGCAGCCGGCCTCTTATGTGCCATAGCCCTCACCCTCACCGCCTGCGGCACGAAGACAGACGAACCGAAAGCGGCCAACGCGGCGACTCCCGCCTCAGGCAAAGTAACCGTCTACATGCCATCCCCGGCCGGTCTTTCAAACAAGATTGCCAAGGGGTTCGAGAAGAAGACAGGGATCAAGGTCGAGCAGTTCCAAGGTACAACGGGTGAGATCCTGGCTCGACTCGAAGCAGAAAAATCCAATCCGGCCGCCGATGTTGTCATTCTCGCCTCCTGGTCCGATGGTCTTTCCATGAAACAGAAGGGCGAGCTCGCTGCTTACCAGCCGAAAAATGCTGACAAGCTCGCCAAGGATTTCAAGGATAACGATAACCAGCTCATCGGCTACAGCGCCTCCGCTGTCGGTGTGATCTACAATAAGAACGTCATTCCTTCCCTGTCTGCGGACTGGAAGGACCTGGCTGACCCGCAGTATCAAGGCAAGCTTGCCATTCCGGATCCGGAAAAATCTGGTGCCTGCAAAGACTTCCTCGCTGGTTATGTTACCAAGTACGGCTGGGATGCCCTGGAAGGCATGGCTAAGAACGGTATGAAGGTCCCCGGTGCCAATAAAGCAGCTCTCGAAGCCGTCACTACCGGCGAAGTCGGCATACTCGTCGCCGGCGTCGACTATAATGCATACGCCTCCATCAAAAAAGGCGAACCGCTTGCCATCTACTATCCGAAGAGCGGCACCATCGTGAATCCACGTCCGGCCATGATCATGAAGAATGCACCGGATAAGGAAAATGCACAGAAATTCATGGACTACCTCCTCTCTGATGAAGTCCAGCAGATGGTCGCTGACGCCTGCCTTCTTCCGGGCAGAAGTGATATGAAAGCCAAAAATACCCAGCTCTCGGACATCCCGCAGATCCCGGCCGACTGGAACAAGATGATGTCCATTGCCTCTGAAACCGCCGCTAAGCTCAATGCGCTCTGCAAGTAGTGGTGGCTGGTGACTAGGGACTGGTGACTTCCATGCCACTCTCGGACATCGCCCTATGTATACTCCACGGCGCTTCTGTTTTTTTTCGCTGCGGCCCATTCCTCATTTTCCCACTGCCCCCATATAAAGGACCCGATATGAACCTGCTCAAAAAACACCTCGACTCTCTTCTGGTGGGGCTGGTTCTTCTTTTCCTAGTGGTCATGCCACTGCTTACGATCTTCGTCAAGGCCGTCGTCATTGATGACAGCCTTGATTTTTCATATGCAGCCACTGCCCTTTTGGAAGAAGGAAACCTGCCTATGATCGGAAACTCCCTTCTTTTGGGACTTCTGGTCGTCATCACCTCCACCGCGATCGCGATGCCGCTCGCCTATCTCTTCTCACGCACGGAATTTGCCATGAAAAAACACTTTGACCTGCTCTTTCTCATCCCCTTCATGACTCCGCCCTATATCGCGTCGATGGGCTGGATCCTTTTCATGCAGAAACGTGGCCTTTTCGCCCAGCTCTTCCCTGCCTTTCCCAATGGCGTCCCCGCCTTTTTCACCTTAGGCGGTCTCGTCCTCGTCATGAGCCTGCACCTTTTCCCCTTCATGCTGACACTCCTGAGAAATGCCATGGCGAATATCCCCTCCAGTCTGGAAGAGTCTGCTGCCGTCATGGGCGCTCCCTTCTCCGTCCGGATGCGGAAGATCTTCCTGCCGCTCCTTTTGGGAAACTATGCCATCGGCGCACTCCTCATCTTCGTGAAAACACTCTCCGAGTACGGCACTCCCTATACACTTGGGCGGCGTATCGGATTTGACGTCTTCACGACCTCCATCCACCGCTATGCCGCCATTGCCCCCGTATCCTTCGGCAAAGCAGCCGTGCTCGCCTCTGTACTCGTCACCATCTGCCTCCTTCTCTGGATGGTGCAGAATACCATCACAACCCGTAAAAGTTACTCACTCGTAGGCGGCAAGGGCAAACGAATGACGCTCACTCCTCTCTCTCCACTGGCCAAAGCCATCGCCTGGGGCTACCTTGCTTTTCTCCTCCTGCTATCCATTGTCATCCCCTACTTCTCCATCATTTCCACCTCTCTCATCAAGCTGCGCGGTTTCGGACTCTCGGCAGGTAATTTCACTCTTTCTCACTATGCTGAACTTTTCAGCGAGACGGAGAATGATGCCCTCTCCGCCATCGGAAACAGCCTCTTCCTTGGCATTGCCAGCGCAACTCTCTGCGCCATACTGGGGACACTCATCGTGCTTACTGTACGAAGACATAAAAAGAGCGGCAAGATCCTTGAAGCGCAAAGCCTTCTCCCGGAAATGCTCCCCGGCATCGTCCTTGTCATTGGCATCATGCTCTTTTGGAATGACATCTACTCCCTTCTGCCGCTGTACAACACCATGGCGATCCTCGTCATCACCTACGTCATCCTCTTCCTGCCCTACACCGTCCAGTACGTCACCTCTGCCTTCACGCAGATGAGCGAAAGCCTGACCGAAGCCGGACGTGTCTTCGGCGGAAGCTCTTGCTATATTTTCCGCCACATCACCCTGCCTTTGATCTTGAAAGGTGTCTGCGCCGGATGGATGATGACTTTCATCATTTCTGTCCGCGAGCTCGTCGCACCTAGCCTCATCGCACCACCGAATACCCTTGTCATCTCCACCTACATTATGCGTGAATTCGAGCAGGGCAGCGTCTCCCTAGGCATGTCCATGGCCGTCCTCTGCGTGGCCATCACCGTGAGTGCGCTGATGATACTGAAGAGGAAAATGAGACTGTAAGACTTTGAGATTTTGAGATTTTGAGACGCCAGACTTCAGACTTCTAACGTCTAACATCTCCCAAGCACAACAAAAAAAATCGCAGCTTTCGCTGCGATTTTTTTTGATTACGCTTGATTAGAACTTGTAGTTGAGGGAAACGTTCCAAGCGTTGTCATCGTACTTCGATTCGTTAGCTTTGGTGTAGCCACTGATGTCGAATGCAAATTCACCGCGGAGGGAAATGTTCTTCTGGAGAGCGACCTGTGCCACGACGTTCCAGAATTTCATTTCCTTATCACCTGCGCTGAAGAAGTCATTCACCTGATAGGTGGTGCCGCCGAAGTAAGCATTGGTGCCGACTCTGTTGTAAGCCACATCCAGAGAGAAGGAGCCCGGCTTCTTCAGGTCGAGCGCGCCGTAGCCGATGCCGGCCTGCCAAGTCTTATTGTTATTGTCAGCGTTGGATTTCCAGTATTCACCGAATACACGGAAATCATTTGCCGGAACAGTCAGGTTCACGCCCCAGATGTTGTCGAAGCCAATAGCCAGATCGCCATTGATATCTTTGACGTTCTTGGCATCACTGCCCTGGAAGGCCACATAGGCAGCGCCGAGTTTCGCAAAGTCGAAGTCATAGTCTGCCTGCGCAAAGAATGCATCATGGGCTTTGACTTCTTTCTTGGCACCGGTAGTGTCTGTAGCAGCAACCGCAGCTTTGCCGGTGACAGCCGCTCTATCGCTGGCATTGAACTGGCCGAAGGCAGCCTTTACATCAAATTTGCCATCATTGTATACGACCTGTGCGCCATCGTACTGGTCATCGTACTGGATCCCGCCGAGGAGAGTGACCGGCTGACGGCCAAGAGTGACAGAGGTTTCTTTGCTGAAGTTATGGGTAACGTAGATACGGTCAGCGGTGGTCGAAGAGGTATCCGCGCCCTTGAAGTCCATGTTGTTCACCAGACGAGCCTGTACGACCGTGCTGTCATTGACCTGCCCCTTGATATTCAGGCGGACACGGCCATTGTATTTGTCAGCACCGTTTTTGGCTGTATCCTGGAAACGCATACGAGCATCACCGGACCAGGAAATATTGCCAACTTTCTTTTCGAGGTTTCCTACACGGACGCCGAGGTTTGCGAGTTCGTCAGCGTATTCGCCAGCGAGTTTGTCTAAGGTTGCCTGCTGCTGTGCATTCAGCTGGTCCTCTTTCGCCATGAGGCGAGCTACGATCTGAGCCAGTTCGTAACGGGTCATGTTTCTTTCGCCTTTGAAGGTGCCGTCCGGATAGCCTTCTACGACGCCC
>JAIJLI010000753.1 GCA_022722495.1 Dialister sp.
ATGCCGATACCGCCGACAAGGAGGGAGATCGCTGCCACACTGCCAAGGAAGATGGTGAGCGTCTGCGTGGTCGACTCCATGGTCTTGATGAGATCCTGCGAATTTTGAATGGAGAAATCATCATCCGTCCCGGAGACGCGGTGGCGCGTGCGGAGCAGGTTCGTCACATCGGACTCGATCTGTGAAAGATCGCTGCTGTTATCCGCCGAGATGACGATGTTATTCACATAGGTGATGTGCAGCATACGTTCCTGCACGGTGCTGAAAGGACAGAGGACGCGGTCATCCTGATCCATGAAGGAGTAACCCTTTTCCTCCAAAAGCCCGATCACGGTGAATGGATTCCCATGGATACGGACCTTCTTCCCGATGGGATCCTCTTCTCCGAAGAGCCCTGTCGCGACCGTTTTCCCGATGACAGCGACACGGGCACGGGCATTGTACTCCTTCTGCGTCCAGAAACGGCCTTCCTGTACCTTGAGGTCAGAAAGATCCGCATAGTCCTGCGTACAGCCGTAGACACGGGTATTCCAGTTCCTATTCCCATTGACGAGAAGGTAGCTCCCCTGCACGAGCGGAGCGGAATAGGTGATATTCGGCAGATTGCGGATCGCCAGATAATCCTTGTAGGTCAAGGTCTGCATAGAGCCGGCCGCCTGCTTCACTCCCGGCTTTCTGCCAGTCCCCGGCGTGACCGTGATGGTATTCGATCCCAGACGGGAAATATCGCTCTTGATCGAGTCCTGCACGCCATAGCCGATAGACATGAGTGCAATGACGGCCGCTACCCCGATGATGATGCCCAGCATGGTGAGCAGCGAGCGCATTTTATTGCTGACAATCGAGCTCCATGCCATGAGGACACTTTCGAAATAAATATTCGTCATTATAAAGGCCCTCGTATATCTTTACTAATGTGTCCATCAGAAAGGATCACGTGGCGGGTCGCGTAAGCCGCGACATCCTTCTCATGCGTGACGAGGATGATTGTCTTCCCCTCTTGATACAGAGAGGAAAAGATCTCCATGACCTCCTTTGTCGACCGGCTGTCCAGATTCCCTGTCGGCTCATCCGCCATGATGATGG
>JAIJLI010000754.1 GCA_022722495.1 Dialister sp.
ATGATGACGAAGCTATGTATAAAAATCCATATGAAATCCGACTCTGCGATTTAATCAGCGTTTCCTTAAATAAAAGGGTGTGAAGCGCCACTCCGCTTAGCCTTCCTCTGAGGGAAGGGGGATCGCTCGTGCCAAACCGACAGCCAATAACAAATAACCAAAAGAGGTCTAATGCTATGATACAAAGAAATGGGGATGAAAGAGCGGAGCGGCGTTTCCGTATCACGCTCTTTGTGGTGCTGCTGCTCGTACTGGTGGGCGTGCACTTCGTAGATCCGTCTTTCTATCCGACGATCTACCAGCTTTCCATGGACGGGGACCTCAAAGGTACCATTGCCTACCTCAAGACTTTCGGTGTGTATGCAGCCTTCATGAGTTTCTTCATCGATGTCGTGATCAATGTGGTCGGATTCCTTCCTTCCATCTTCATTTCGACCGCGAATGGGCTTATCTTCGGTCTCTTCTGGGGAACGATCATTTCCTGGCTGGCAGAAACGGTGGGGGTCATCATCTCCTTCTACATGATGCGTACACTCTTCCGAGGGATGGCGAAGCATGTGATCGCGCAGAGCAAGACGCTGACGAAGCTCGACTCTTATGATTCTTGGCAGGCGATGGCGATCGCGCGTGCGATCCCCTATATGCCGAATGGCCTCGTTACAGCGGTGGGCGCTCTTTCGAATATGTCCTTTTACCACTACGCGCTGGGCTGCCTTATCGGGAAATTCCCTTCGGTGGCTCTCGAAGTCATTCTAGGGCATGATGTGGTGAATTTCGGAGATAATTCGCTGCGCCTGACGATCATCATCATCGCTGTCGCTGTCATCTACGGCGGCATTTGGTGGTATACGAAGAAGCGTAAGCATTGATGGGAAAATCAAAAGGGGCTGTGAAGAAATGAATCCTCATTTCTTCACAGCCCCTTTTTACTTTGCCTTCATTTGGTTCAGGGTTCAAGGTTCAGGGCTCTTGTGGTGGCTTCGCCACCTTTTTTTAGAAGATGGTATTCTCGTATCGCAGTCTTCCCCTCTAGGGAATGCTATTAAGTTAAGGAAATCGTTAGCTACGTAACGTCTTGCTTCCCC
>JAIJLI010000069.1 GCA_022722495.1 Dialister sp.
GATAGCGCGAGTAGCCTCCGCGGAAGCTTCGGATATGATGGTTCTCCAGATCGATGATCCCCGTCGCCGCTGCATCCAGGAAATAGCGGTCATGGGAGATCAGGAGGATCCCGCCTTTGTACGAGCGCAGGTAGTCTTCGAGCCACTCGAGCATGCCCATGTCGAGGTGGTTCGTCGGTTCGTCTAGGAGAAGGAAATCCGGATGGCGCACGAAGGCGGCGGCAAGGTTGATACGGACCTTCTGCCCGCCGGAGAAGGCGTGGATGTCTCTGTCCCAATCCTCCTCTCTGAAGCCGAGCCCGGTCAGGATCTTTTTCGTCATCGACTCATAATCATAACCGCCTAAGAATTCAAATCGCTCTTCCGCCTTGCCATACTGCTCAATGAGCTTCTCATCGTCCTTGTGCTGCTCGAGCTCTTTCGTCAGCGCTTCGATGCGATCTTTATAAAAGAGGACATCCCGCCACGCCTCCTCCATTTCCTCGCGGATGGTATGGGAGGTGTAATTGAAATCCTGACGGAGGTAGCCGATGATGGCACCGTCGCTCGCCTTGACGGAGCCTTTATCGTATTCCTCGTCACCGCGAATGCATTTCAGGAGCGTCGTCTTGCCCGCGCCATTCGCACCGACTAGACCGATGCGTTCCCCGCTTCGGATGTCAAAGGAAACATTTTCAAAGACAGTCTTGATGCCGAAGGATTTCGACAGACCGTTGATACGTAAAATTGACATAGTATAAACTCCATGGCAGGTGTACGGCCTGCCTGTATCACTTATAAAAGGGTAGGATCTGAACCAGCGGCATGCGTCACCATAGAGACCGTTTACTCGATGACATCCGCCCTGATAAGTATAATGATTTCCGACTCCTCCAGACTTTTCCCATGACTTTGGAAGAGTTTTCCCAGAAGCGGGATGTCTCCTAAAATAGGTACTTTGCGGAAGGTCTTCCCTTCCTCTTTATCGATGAGACCGCCGATAGCCAGGAGCTGCCCGGATGCCAGACGCACCATCGTATTCGCCGAGCGCGTGATGATGCGGTACGCTTTCATCTCAGGGACAAGGTAGGGCGTCGAGACTTCTGCTTCCACATCCGCGGTGATCTCATTGTCCGCACTGATAATGGGGGTATATGTGAGCTTGATGCCGGCGTCCTTGTACTCTGTCGTCGTGGTCTTCACGCCATTTTCCATATGCTCTACGATGACCGGGATGCGGCTTCCGATCAGGATGTCGGCTTTCCTGCCATTCATCGTGACGACGTGCGGCTTTGCCAGTACTTTTGCCTTGCCTTTGGTGACCAGTGCATTGAGATTTGCCTGAAAGAAGAAGGTGTAGGGATGCCCGCCCGGTGCACGCCCATAGGAGATTCCGGCGTAGCCATCAGGGATCGTGACGTCCCAGCCGCTTTTTTCAATGTTTCGGATCTTGGGATTTCCATCACTGTCGTACTTGATATTTCCATCTTCCCCCAGTACATAGTGCTGCTCCGTCCAGCTGCCACGGTCATAGTCCGCGCTACCGGTGAGGCTTTTGAAATTCCAGTCCAGCCCCAGCTCTTTGGCCGAGCTTTTATTGACTGCGATGACTTCCGCCTCCACCTTCACCTGCTTTTCGGGGATATCCATACCGCGAAGGAGCGCATCCACCTGCATCAGCTCGGCCGGCGTCCCACTCACAAGCACGGTATTGGCCGACTGGTTATAAGACACCTTGCCTTTGGATACCATGTCCGTCAGGCTTTCGGCAGCTTCCTTGGCATTCGCATAGGAAAGGCGGTATGACTTCGCAAAGATGCCGGACTCTTTCTCCGTTACGGCGGAAAAAATAATAAGCGTACTTCCCTCTTTCCGCCCGGCAAGTCCACAGGCCGCCATGATGGATGTCATCGCTTCTTCCGGTGTCACATCATCCAGACTGGCCGTGACCCGCTCCTTCACGTGAGAAGAGAAAATGACATTCTCTCCCGTCATCTCCGCGAGTCCCCGCAGTACCTCCGCCACAGGAGCGTCGCTCACATGCAGGCTGACCTTCTTCTCCGGGGCTGGCGCCATCTGTACAATGGCCTCATCCGGCTTTTTCTCCGGCATCCGAAGATCGCGGGAAGAAAGCTCTTCGGCCATCGTCTCATGTGCGCTGGTATTCAGATCCAGCGCCCGGGCAGAAATACCGCTGCAAAGCAAAAATGCACAGCAAAAAACAGCCCCCGCCGTTCTTATCAGCGGGTGCTGAGTGTGAAAACACCGGAAGCACCGGCGAGTGTGACCGTCTTTCCCTGTATGC
This sequence comes from Dialister sp., assembly GCA_022722495.1. Lineage (GTDB taxonomy): Bacteria > Bacillota > Negativicutes > Veillonellales > Dialisteraceae > Dialister. Next base: position 2,285 of record JAIJLI010000069.1, read on the forward strand.
TGGAAACATTCCATAGTCCTGCCTGCTCTCCTTCTTTGACTGTGTACGTCACCCCATGGACCTCTATGACCGCCCGCTTCTCACTGCCAAATGACATGACACCCATGAGACGCGGCACATCAGATGCGTACGACCTTTTCTCTTTTGCCGATCCGGCAGAGGAATTCGCCGTGCGAGGCGCAGAAGAAGGCAAAGAGACGCCTGCCGTTTCCACAGGCATCGTCGTTTCCGTCATCGCCTCCATATGGAAGGGGTCAGCCAGCGGCTTTCCCCTGATATAGGATGATGCATCATAGACGCGGCGGCTCTCTTCCTGCGGAAGCATCGAAGAGGAAGAAGCCCCTTCCGATGCAGTCACGGGAGGCATCGCCTTTGGTTTTTCAGGAAACAGCTTCGACGCTGTCCCCATGCCCAGCGATCCCCAGAGGATCAGAAGAGCCACAAGGGCAAGCCCCAGCGGCAGTGCCCATTTTTTATCCATGGAGCACCTCCGAAAAAGTGACCGATACAGGCTTACCAGCCGGCAGGGAAATACGGATCCGATCATTGCCCGAGCGAATCCGCATTTTCCTAGAATCTAAAATCTTTCGGCATCAGCATGAACTGGGTTTCCCTTTCGATATCATCGTAGCGGATCCAGGCATAGAAGGAATGCAGGTCGCGGTAGTAGGTCCAATAGCGATGGTTCAGGCGGCCATACTTGGTATCGACCGTCCATGCCAGACTGAAAGCATCATTCTTCGTCGGCTGCACGCGCACGCCAAAGTCGAGCGGCTTATCACTGGTGTACGAGTCGTAGCCATAGGGCGTAACGCCATTGATTTCACGATCCGTATAATAGATCCAGCCCTGCACGCTGCGGTAACCGCCGGAAAGCCCCATGCTGTAATAGGTGTTTTTGCGGATGTTCCCGCCTTTATAGCTGTAGTAGTCTCTCATATAGCCGGCGCGCCAAGAAAAGCGCATGAATTTCCCGAGCTTCCATGGATCACTGGAAATATAAGCGTCGTAGCTCTTATGCTGTCCTTTGACCCCGTCTTCTTCCCAGTAACCGATTTCCCCCTTCGCGCCCATGTAGAAGCGAGAGCCACCGAGGTAAAAATGCTTCGAGTCAAATTCCAGCGACGGCCGTTTCTTGACCCAGATACCGCCATCATCATTCGTGCTGCTTTCCTCTTCGGCATAGTGGAAATTCAAGCCGCCAACCGGCGTCTGATAGCGCACACCTACATCCGGTTTGTATCCTGCCTTCGTGTACCAGCGGTTTTCCATATACGCCGTCAGATTCATATCCGCATCGAGCGGGATCTCGATCCGGTTATGCAGCCCGAAACCATTGTCACTGTCAAACATCGGACGCGGAATCAGTGTGAACGGGCTGACCCGCTTCTTCTGAAGGGAACCCTTGTACGTCGAAAGCGTCACAAGCACTGTATTCTTCGCCATGAGTCTCACATTATGCGCGATATACTTATCCCCCGGATAAATATCGATGGAGTCAGCCTCAATGCGATAGTCCGGCACCTTCGCCACCGCATGCTTCGTCGTGAAGTAACCATGCTCGATCACTATGTGATTGGCATTCTTGTCATATGTACCGCTTTCGCCCTGAAAATAGTACGTCCCGCTATCCCAGCCGGACACCTTTTCAAAATGTCCGACAGCGGCCTTCGCGTCATAGTCAGCGCGCGCTGCCTTGAGATCCGTCGTCGGATTCTTCCAGACAAGCTCCCCCGGGACGACATACTTTTGAGAGATCGTATTTCCATAGACATACTCGGTCTGGTAGGTATCCATCATGTGCTTGATCTCTACGCGCCCGAAAGCTGCCACCTCTCCCGTGGTATCATTGTATCGCATTTTATCAGCCACGACCGTAGCCGGATGCTCTTTGGAAATCCCGGTATCCGCCGTTTCCTTATTTTTTTCCCTGTCTTTATCCTTTTTGGCCGTTTCCCGTGTCTCCTCCCCGTCATAGGAAGGCCGCAGTACACCGTCGCTGACAGAATACTCCACATGGGTGGTATCCTCTGGCGGCAGCTTTCGGGAAACAGGTGCCTCCGCCGCTTCAGCAGCCAGCGAAGGCAGCAGAAGAGCAGAAAGAAGCACCGCCTTTTTCCAGTTATGATTATTCATTTCTCATGATCACGACAGAAGCTGCCTCATTATTGGTCTTGGCGGAGTCTGCCGTTTCCTTTACTGTAGAATCCTTTTCACGGGCTGCTTCCAGTTCCGCTTTGGCACTGTCACTGATTTCTGCCTTTGGCGCAGGAGCTGCGGTCTCCGGCGCAGCCGTCGCCGTCACCTGATTATCCGGAGCCGCAGTTGCCGCAACCGCAGAAGCTGTGCGCGCGACATGCTTTCTAAGGACGATGTGCGGCGCGCCTTCACGGAGCACCAGCCCCTTCGTCGTGACAGGCTGTGCCGTCTGGATATAGAGCTCGCTGCCAGCGGGGAGCACAGCATCCTTACCTTTGACAAAAAGCCCGCCCACAAGACCGATCGGTCCCAGAGCCAGCGCGCCGATGGCGGAGGCCCCGACAGCCGCTGCTTCCATTTTCAGCTTTTCCTTAGCTTCCGGTCCCAGCACAGTCGGGATCGCTTCGTCATCCACAGAGAATACCTGATCGAAGGAGACATCGACCTTGCCGCTGCGACCAAAGCTTTTCGGGCGGCTGACTTCCGTCACCACGCCACTGCCCTGTGTGCCGCGAGGCAGTACCAGCACATCACCGACCAGAACATCTTCCTGTACTGTGAAGGAGACCGGATCTCCGACCTGGCTCGTCTTGCTGCCCACATCATCATTCAGTGAAACTTTGAAAACCGTATCCGCCGGCAACTGGACCGTCTTCATTTCATAGTGCTGCTCTCCATAGACTGCCTGCTCCAGGCTCTGCATACGTTCATCCAAAGCCCCCTTCTTCGCTTCGCCCAGCACCGCTTTTTCCAGATTATCCATGCGGACCGTCAGATTATCCGTGCTGATCTCATCCGTCAGATAGTATTCCATCGCATTCATGCGATTCGAAATCGCCGGAGTGCGATCGTTGTCATTTCTCACCACATCCGCATACAGATTGTCGATACGGTGATCAAGTCCACTGGCCGATGTATTCCCCACGCCGTAGATCACATTGTCGGCCTGATCCGCACGGCCGATGAGAGACCCGCTCTGCACCGAACCATAGAGGACTTCATCTACACGGTCGATCTTTTCCGCCAGCGTTGCCACATCCTCTGCCATGACAGGCATCGCCATCAATGCAGCCAATCCCGCTGCCAGTAATGCTTTTCTCATATATTCCTCCGAAAATAATCAAATAGTAAAAGTTCATGGTTCAGGTGACCGCTTCTTCTCACGAAGACCGGGCTATATCGAAGGACTATGGAAAACCGGATCCTCCCATCCATAAGCCGCTCGGTCTCCCGGTCTTTTCCAACGCCCATCACACCCGAACATCGATCACTGCCGACACGCCAACGCCCTGCACACGGGAGAACGAGGTCGGATTCACACTATCCATCGGGATGAGCCCCTTGATACGGAACAGCTTGTCATTCCAGCTGATCTCCAGCTGCCCGACCGCCTTCACCTTCTCTACCTGATCGGCATCGCCGATGACCTGCGCGGCTCCGATATATCCTTTATTTCCAATGCTGACGATCGGCACCACCTTCGTGGCATAATTCGTGCCGGCGCCTTCCTTCATCATGACCGAATTGATCGCGCTATTGATAGAAGCGCCATATTTATCGACCAGTATCGCAATACCGCCGACCTTGACCACACCGCCAAGGACACTGCCCAGATTGAAAGCCGATACCTGCGTCAATGCGCCTGCACCGATCATCGCCGCCGCCAGTGCACAGACCACCAGTCTTTTCATTTTCATCATCATGCCCTCCTTATAGGAAATCAGTTTCACTACAGAAGTTGAACTGCGAGTACCAGACACTCTCTCAAGATTTTCTCTGACATAGCATCCCGGATACCACAAAGCCATACTCTCTCAGCCTACAGTTATTTATTATTATACCGTCTTAGAGCGGGTTTGTGCAATAAAAAAGCGCGATTTCAGTCATCGCGTTTTCTTGAATATTGAACCACATACCTTCCGCCAATCGACGTGTAAATCAAAAACTTGCACTCTCACATTCAAATTCCTAAAAATTGTTCCTATAGCAGAAGGTAAGCCATACATTTATGACATGAAGCCCCGTTTCTCCCACACCATTCACCAAAAACGGAGGCATAAGCAAATCACTTTTGCCCACACCTCCGTCTTCTGCCATTATTGATAAAAACAATACCTACGGCGACTTCCTCGTCGTTTCCTTTTTCCAGCGGACGGTAAACTCAAAAAGCCCCGTACGCGCATTCTTTTTCCGACTCTTCAGCTCCGTGAGGCCGCCCCACGCCCGCATGAGATGACTAGTAAAATTCGAAAGATCGGACGCCTTCTGCGATGTCCCTTTCAAAAGGACATCCTCTCCCTCTGAGGAAATCTCCGATAGCACGACACCTTGCGGCATACCATCAGCAAGCAGTACCAGACGCTGCTCCCAGTGCGGATCTTTGGCCTCCTCTTCCTTTAGCATCGCAAGCAGAGCTTCTTCCTCCTCACTCGCCTTTTTCATCTCCGCCCTCTTCACTTTCAATGGAGCCAGCGCCTCATTCTCCGCCAGCTGCACCTTATCCTCCCGATAAGCCGAAAGAAAGGATGCACAGGAAAAGAGGAAAAAGGCTGCGCCGAGCGCACACGCTCCCTGCGCGATACGAAGCTTTCGATTCTCCGCCGTCACAAAAGGACGCTCTCCCATGAGAAGAGGCAATGCCGTCCCCGCATGACTTACGGCAAGCACCACACGCATAGCATCATCCCAGTATCCGCCTTCCTCCAGATGCTCCGTCTCGAGCGTGACTGTCTTGCTCCCCTCTTCCCCGGTCCCTTCTGCCGCAAGGAGAGTCAGCTCCTTTTCCATGTAAGAAAGCCATGCTGTCCGCTCCTTAGTCCCACAGCTCTCCAGCGGAACCAGAAAACAGGGAAGAGCAGCCATCCCATACAGATCCATCTGCCGCTCTATGAAAAGCGAAGCTTTGCCCTCATCTGCCAGATGCAGGATGCGGCTCTCCCAGAGATCTCCCCTACGGAAAAGAAGCATCGCTGAACGGCGGCGCATATATAGAACAAAGTGCGCTCCCTCTTGCAAAGGAATATCCGTCACAGGAAAGGCGCGGGTGATGGTAAGCCCCGCCTCATGCGCTCCCATCTCCCAAGCCCCGAGATCCACGCGCGGCAATGCATGCAAAAGCGCTTCCCAGCCCTCTTCATCATGAGAGAGCACACGATGCCCCATGGCGATCGCTTCCTCGGTGTGAAAGACGCGATCTGCCTCCCACTCCATCGATTCAGCAAATTCCTCCTCCGTCATCTGCGGATATCTTTTCCTGCTCCATCGAAGCGATTCCGCATTCACCAAAAGCCAGAGCTTCTTACCCCGAAGTCCGGCAGCCTTCAGTGAGAGGAAACACTCTTTCAAATTTGGCGTATCACCATCGTAGTCCGCCTGCCACTGTCCCAGTCGCTTCCCTTCTACCGTCTCCACAGCGCAGAGCTTCCCCGCCAAAGGAAATACGACCGTCCGCACCCGCTTCTTCTGCCACGCCACGACACGCTCTCGGATCCGGTTCATCAGCTCCATAAAGAGTCTCCTTCCTGAATGACGAAATCATTGTATAACTATACTCTAGCAGGTTCATAGAAATGCAGCAATGGGAAATATGAATTCCCCATCCATACGCCCAATCCACGGAAGACAGGTTTCCCATTTTCATTCACACGCATACACCGTTTCACTTAGAGGGGAAGGCTGCGATACGAGAATACCATCCTCTAAAAAGGCGGCACATCACCCTTGTGAACCTATCCGCTCCCCAAGCACCGTCATCCCGAGCGC
>JAIJLI010000755.1 GCA_022722495.1 Dialister sp.
GGATGAAGTGCGTGAAATGCTGGCTTATTACGCCAGCGTGCTGCCATTCCGCCATAGCGTGGACGAGCTGATAGAAGTGATGAAGCCATGGTATGGCAATTATTGTTTCGCCACCTCTGAATGCGGAAAAACTACCATCTGCAACCCAGCAATGGTCCTTGACTTTATGAACAATTACATTCAAAACAATTACGAGATTCCAAAGAAGCCATGTGAAGTTATCCCAAGTATAGACCATGAGATTGTTCGCCAACTCATTCGCTACGACAAGGAGTTTGCCCGTGATTCCTGTATCATAAAAGCCTTGACGGTTAAGGGATTCGCTTTAGGAAATCTATTGGATATTTTCCCAGTTAACCACATTAACACCCCCGATGCTATTCTGAGTCAGCTCTTCTATTTCGGCATGGTTACGATTGACGGAACTTACCAGGGCAACACCCGATTTGCGATTTCCAACGAGGCAGCGCGTAACCAGATGAATACTTTAATTAATTATGGAGAAGAAATTATACAAGGAGGCAAAGAATTAATTTAAACAAAAAAGCAACGATTATGGCAGAAGAAACATACAACACCAACAAGGGGATGAACTATTCGTTCACCCCCACTCTAATGGAAATCGAGAAGACTATCAGCCTTCCCATGCTGTCCAGAAGATTTCAGACGCATCCAGTTCCTGTTCTGTCATTTTTGCCAGATTATCCAAATCAAGGTCTGGATTATCAGCAAGCAAGCACTTATCTGAACAATAAGGAGAATCTACACACGTCCATCCCTCATTCATCAACTTCCCGCAATGCGTGCAAACCCGTAGATTACCAATGTCATTTGCTAGAATTACGTCTTCCAATGCATCCCGCTTGCGAAGCTCCCCAACAAGAAGCAACGCCATGGTTACGGGATGATTCATTGCTCAATCTTCCATTTGCCCTCTCCGTACCATTTAACCACTTGACTTGCGGTATAAGGCTCAAAATCCCAATCGCGGGAGTGCATGAACATGTTTGTCTCGGGGTCCCAATACCAATAATGGGTGGAACCTAGGCCATAGCCCAAATTGAGTCTGCATTCTTTCTC
>JAIJLI010000070.1 GCA_022722495.1 Dialister sp.
AAAATCAGCGCATTTACAGTCTTGCAATATATTAATTATGTAAACAACAGACCGATTGGCAGGGTTAAGTATGCGCTAAATTAATTCCGCCAACGGGTTTTTATAAATGAATAACGAATATAAAAAAATGGTGAAGTCATCAGGAATTGTTGCTTTAGTGCAGGTTTTCCAGATGGCTTTTGCTTTAATAAGAAATAAAGGTATATCGCTCTTGGTCGGTGCAACCGGCTTTGGTATTTGGAGTCTGTTCCAAACATTTATAGAGATGCTATCTTCTTTTTCTGTTTTTGGTTTGGATCAAGGCGGTGTCAGAGAAATAGCAAAGTCTTCAGATTCTGAAGAAAAGGTAGCTAAGACAATATATACATTCCGGATGGTAATTATTGTTCTTTCTATCATATTTGCTATTTTGGTTTTTATATTGGCCAAGCAGATAAGTATATTTCTTTTTGCAACTGATAGATTTCTGTGGGGTGTTAGATTCTTATCTATCACAGTAGTTCTGAATGGGATAGCTCGTGGAGGGTATGCAATATTAAATGGTGTAAGAGCCTTGGATAAACTGGCCATCTCCCAGATAATAGCATCTGTGGCTGGTTCTATTGGTTCTATTTTGCTGGTTTATTTTGGAGGACAAGAAATATTGCCAGTGGCTTTGACGGTGGTAATATTCACCTTGGCAGTATTTACATCGCTTTATGTCAGGAAACTGAAAATTAAATCTATTCGTCCTTCTCTAGCAGAGTTTGGTAAAATATCCAAGCAGTTATTATATATGGGTATGGGGTTTACAATTGCTGGTCTCGTAGCAACAATTATGACTTTATTATCCCGAAGTTATCTTAGTGATCATTATTCTCTACAATCTGTTGGTATCTATCAGGCTAGTTGGACAATTTCAAATTTATATGTAAGCATTTTACTTAATGCAATGGGTATAGATTTTATGCCAAGATTATCTAAGGTATCCAATGATAACTTAAAAATGAATCAAATGATTAATCAACAGATTAATTTTGCGTTGTCATTAGGTGCTGTAGGTATTTCTCTGGTTATACTCTTAGCCCCTCTTCTGTTAATTCTTTTGTATTCTCATGAATTTGTTTCTGGGATTCATATCGTTAGATGGCAAATTTTGGGTGTATCTTTAAGAATATTAGCATTCCCTTTAAGTTATGCTATTATGGCTAAAGCTAAACCGATACAGTATGCTGCTATACAGATATTGTTCTGGTGTGGTGATTATTTGCTCCTTATTCTATTTTCTTCTTTATGGGGATTTAATGCTTTGGGAGTAAATTATTTTGTGGCATATATGGGATATTTGCTCTTAACTTATGCGGCTTGCCGCCATAATCAGGCTTTCAGATTTAGCCCTTTAGTACGAAAAGTAATCATCTTGGCATTTGTTTTTATATCACTTTTCTGGTTGTGTAGTTATGAGTTCGAAGGTATAGGGCTTTACTTGATAGCTATTCCTATCTGGTTCGTTCAGTTATGGTTAGCCAACAAGCATTTAAAAGAAACAATGGATATAAATATCGCTCAGTTTTTGATGAATATATGGAACAAAGTAAAAAAATAAATCTAGCAACACAAGATAAATGTACGGGATGCTTAGCATGCATTGATACATGCAAGAAGAATGCTATTTCTTCTTATTTGGGGAAAGATGGGCATAGGTACATTCGCATTGATGATCAGTTATGTGTGCAATGTGGTAGATGTCAAACGGTATGTCCTGTTTTGTCATCTTATGAATATCAGAAGATTGATAGCTCTACTCCTTATGCAGCTTGGAATACCAATCACGAACAGAGAATGAATAGCACTTCAGGTGGAGTATTTTCTGCTCTGGCTACTTGTGTGTTAAAGAGTGGAGGCGTGGTTGTGGGAGTTACCATGACTCATTCACAGGCGCATCATTGTGTTATCCGGTCTATAGAAGAATTAGCAAGTCTTCAAGGTTCCAAGTATCAGCAAAGTGATACAACTGGTATATATCGGAAAACATTAGAGTTACTACAAACAGAAAAACTTGTATTGTTTCAGGGTACTGCTTGTCAGGTAGCCGGATTGTTTTCTTTTTTAAGTAAAAGACATTTTGATAATTTATTAACTGTAGATATCATTTGTGGAGGTGTACCTTCCAGATTGATAATAGATAAATTTAAAGAAAAATTTGGTGAATGCGATATAGTTTCTTATCGTGATAAAAACGATGGGTGGGGAACATACAGTTTAACAGTTGTTAATAGCGATGGCGTTTTTCGCAAACCCGCCTATGGGGGCATTGTGACGAATGGTTTCTTAAGTACCTTGACAAATCGCTATTCTTGCTACGATTGTAAGTTCAATGGTCTGTATCGTAAAGTAGATATAACTATAGCCGATTTTTGGGGAGATACGAAGTTCAAAGAGCAACATCATGATGGCTTGTCATTAATGATTTGCCATTCAGAGAAGGGTATGTCTCTAATTAAGAAATCTACAATAGAATTTCATCCTGTTAGTTTTTGGGATGCAATAGAGAAAAATCCCCGATTGGTATATGGCAAAGTTTGGGGAGTTTCTTTCAGACCAGAAAGAAGATTTATAGGTTGGAATTTTAAGTATCTGCCAGTATCTGTGTTACTGGCTATATACGATCATTTGCCTAATAATATATTCTGTTTACCTTATAAAATCCTTCGTTTTGTGCTATGGAAAATTTCTAGTACTAAAATAAAACGAGGTGCATATAAAATTACATCAAAAATACTGAATCATGAAAATTGATATTCTTACTTTTTCTAAGGTGTATAACCGAGGTGCTAATATGCAGGCTTATGCCTTGATGAAATATTTAAAGAATAGGAGAGCTGAGGTCGAATTTATAGATATACAGTTGCCTCTTTCTCCTGAGCTAAATTGGCATGGACGTGTGTTCCAGTTTATTCAAAATGTTTTGGCTGATAAATTCCGTAAGCAAATGCATTTTCATTTTACAAGGAGATACTTAGATGGTGCAGATTTAAAAAATGATCCACCTAAAGCAGATGTCTATGTTGTGGGTAGTGATCAGGTATGGAATCCTAGTATAACGAAGAATTTAGGTGCATTGACCTATTTCTTCGATTTCTTACCTGCTGGTACCAAAAAGGTTTCTTATGCCGCAAGTATTGGAGATTCTGATTGGAAGTATGATGAATTAAGTTATCCTATCAAGAAAGAATTGCAGCATTTTTCGGCGATTAGTGTAAGAGAAGATTCTGCACGCGCCATTTGCAAAAATAAGTTTGATATGGATGCTGAAGTAGTTTTAGATCCTACATTATTACTTTCACGTAAAGATTTAATTGAAATTGTGGGTAGTAATGGAAAAACAAAAAAAAATCAAACGTTTGTTTATTTGCTATATAGTGATAAAAATGTGTTGGATATTGTTGGTAAGCTTCATGCTTTAACAGGTAATCAAAAAATTGTGGGTTTTTCAAAATCTCTTTGGTTAAAATTAACTCGTTTTTATACTATACCGAGTTGGTTAAAGCAAATCAATTCTTCCAAAATGATAGTGACAAATTCTTTCCATTGTATGGTGATGGCCATATTGTTGCATAAAGATTTTTGGGTTATTCCTCCTTATCCGGGCCGTGAAACAAGGATGTTGTCTCTATTGAACAGGATAGGTTTGGCTCATCGGTATATCAACGCTGCCAGTAGTTTGGAAAAAAATATAGATCTTGTCAATGCGAAGATTGATTATGAGAAGGTAGATGATGACTTAAGCATTCTTAGAAAAAAATCAGAAGAATTCATTAATAGTAATATATTATAAGTTATGGATATAGTATTATTTCTTTTAGGTTTAGGTCTGTTGTTTAGAAATGATCAAACATCTGTACTTACCATCATCTTCTTTCTTTGTAGTGTGTATCTGCAATTGAATATTGAAGATACTTTGTTTACGAATTTTTTATTCTTACATAATGTAAATGATTTAGGGATTGTTTTATATATACTTTTCTTTTTTAAAATCCTTTTTACACGGGGTGCTGAATTTACTGGTGTTTTACAGAATGCCGTTTCTCTACTATTGCTGTTTTTGTTTTTAAATGGCATATATGATATCTTGTTTAATGGAACATCGCCTATTGATGTTGTAAAGTTCTTAAGATCCAGACTTCTTCTTACGATAGTTTATATTGTACCAAGACTCTATATTGATGAAGTTAACGGGAGTTTTCGCCAAGTAGCCAAAATTACTGTACTAGCTTGTGTGTTTATTATTTTCCAAACTCTAACATCCATTGAGTTGATAAAATTTAGCTCTCTGGTAGAACGAGGTATCAAACCACCTATTACTGCGATTATTTTTACGATTTTTTATTTGGTTAATTATTGGAATCTCAGTAAATTCAAAACATACGCTGCTTCATTTATTTGTTTTATGCCGATTGCACTTAATATGAAGATGACCTATGCCATATCTGTTCTTCTTATTCTTTTTACATTTATTCTATTTCGCTCAGGGTTGGCAATGGCAAAAAAAATAACGGCAGTGCTTTTTGTTATAATCATTTCCTTTGGCTTTTTGGGGATTAGTGATAAGTTTGCCAACAGATTAACAGGAATGGTTCAGGAAACCAATACGATTTCTTCGGGTCAATCTTCTGGTAATTTTTCATATAGAATACTCCATGCTAAAGAAAGATTGGATTATATTACCAAAAACACGGTTACAGCGGTAAGAGGAATCGGATATGTTTCTGAGGCTAATTATCATCATAAGACTTTTAAATTTGGATGTTACAATCGAGAAAGAAATCGTGTTGACCAGTTGGATAATGGCGATATCATGTGGTCGAATATCTTTGTAAGAGTTGGCTTGCTGGGATGCTTATTTTATTTATGTTTTTTCGGCTTTCTAATGAAGATGTACTATGAGAATAGAAGTCATTCCGATTATTACACTCTTTGGTTCTCATATTTACTTATTACCATACTGTTCACCTCTTTGGGCAATGAAACCATGTGGTATGGATACTTCTTCATGTATCCTATTTCTATATATTTTGCATTACAATCAGAAGAATATTTAGTTTATGATACCTAAAGTAATACATTATTTTTGGTTTGGAGGAAATCCAATTCCTCCACTTGTTGAAAAGTGCATAGAATCATGGAAACATTTTATGCCAGATTATGAGATAAAGCGTTGGGACGAGTCTAATTTTGATGTGCATCAGTTCGCTTATACTCATGAAGCCTACTTGGCTAAGAAATGGGCTTATGTGTCGGATTATGCACGTATGAAAGTGCTTTACGAAGAAGGAGGGGTTTATTTGGATACTGATGTTGAATTGGTTAAAAGTCTTGATTCTATTCTTGTTAATGGTGCTTTTATGGCTTGTGAACGGAAAAGCAATCAACCTCCTTATCCTGGTGTTAATACAGGACTAGGCATAGCCGTTGAACCTGGACATCCTATATATAAAGCAGTATTATCCTATTATGAAAACATTCATTTTGAGGGTGCTTCAGGTGGCTTAACAGTTGTAGAGCATGTTACTTCTGTATTGATAGAACATGGGTTAAAGCCAACTAGTGATATGCAGGTGGTGAAGGGTATTACGATATATCCTCCAGAATATTTTTGTCCTTTCGATAAGTTTAACCGCATTGCAATCACTCCTAAAACAGTTGCTATTCATCATTATGCAGGAACCTGGATAGGCAAAGAAAACCAGTGGAAGAAGATTATAGCTAAAATGTTGGGACCTTATATTACTTATGCGATAGTTAAATTGAAAGCATTTTTAAGGAATCTAAAAAAGAAAGAAAAGAAATAAATGCATACAATTAAGTCTTTATATTATCATAATCCATCTGTGCAAGGTTTTGAGAAGATGGTAGCTTATTATCAAAAGCGTGGATATCGTTTTATCGATTTGCAAGAGTTATATGATATACTTGGGAAACGTAAGCCCATAACAGAAAAATTGGCTTTTGTGTCTTTTGATGATGGTTGGCAAGGGAATCTTCAATTGATTCCTATTATAGAAAAATATCAGGTACCAATATGTATATTTGTTGCAACAGAACCATTGGAATGTGGTAACTTCTGGTGGGAGTATGTTACAAAGGAGATGGGAGTAAAGAGGATGTTCCTATTCAAGAAGCTGCCGTATGAAGACTTCTATAAGCAGCTGGCTGATATTAAGAAGCGTATATATCTGAAACGTTCTGCCATGACTCAGGAGCAAGTGATGATACTGGCTAAGCATCCTTTGGTTACTATCCAATCTCATACCGTAAATCATCCAATTCTTACCCATGTGCCTGATGGTGTATTGTATTCAGAATTGAATGATTCAAAAGTAATTTTGAAACGCATATCTGGTAAGGAAATTTTTGCGTTTAGTTATCCTAATGGCTCTTTGACATCTCGTGAAGTGGATGCTTGCAAACTTCATTATAAGTTGGCTTTTACCACTGAGCAAAGGCATATAAAATTGGGAGACGATTTGTTCCTTTTACCTCGTTATGCATTAACAGGTCAATATCATCGTGATTTGTTGAAAGTGTGGGGTATATGGAAATGGCTAAAGAAAATCTTGTAATCTGCTTTTGTCGAAGTTGCAAGCTGTGGAGAAAGGCACTGATTCCTATTCGGTTGTAATATATAGTAAATGGGGATAGGGACTGCAGGACGAAATAGATTTAAGTGGCTGCTGTTATTGAATACCCGTTAGATGATGTAAATACGTTAGTTGTCGACGAGTATGATATTGTTATCATGAATGGCATCATTAATTATTTAAAGGTGCATAACAGTAGTAACTGCCATGCAATAAAGAAATTTGAAAATCTTGGGTAGCTTCCATACGATGCTAAATAGGGCAAGAATTTCTATTCAAGACAGAAATACTAAGATAAAAGAGATACCCTGTTTGGAAGTGATAACAATTATAAGAAGTTCAAAGCAGTATGCTTTATTTAGGAATATATATATAAATAAGAGTATAACAATTATATAAAAGAGTATAACAATATGATTTCATCAGAAAAGATTCTAACGATTGGTCCAGAATACATATCACCAAAAGGAGGTGTAGCGCAATGCCTGGCTACTTATGGTAAAACCGTATTTGCAGATTTTCGTTCTATTACAAATTCTTGCTCAGGTTTGGCTTTCAAAAAGTTGATAAAGATGGTAACATCACTAGTCAAACTTTTAGTTGTCTTGAGCATAAATCGAAATATAAAGATAGTGCATGTACATTCTGCTTCCTATAATAGCTTTCGTCGTTCTTCTCTCTATATAAAGCTAGCTAAGATGATGGGAAGAAAGGTTATTGTTCACATTCATGGTGGAGGTTTTAAAGAATACTATGCAAAAAATAAAACTTTTATCGATCAGGTGCTGAGAAAATGTGATGCTGTAATCGCACTTTCTGGATTTTGGAAAGAGTTTTTTGTTAATACAGTTGGACTTGATAATGTCTATATTGTTCCAAATATTATTGAAAATCCTGTAAAACTGCCAATAAAGAAAGATGGTTTATTTCATCTTTTATTTATGGGGCAGATACTGAAAGCCAAAGGAATATTTGATTTGGTTGAGGTGATAAATAATAATAGAGACGAATATGAAGGAAAATTGGTCCTTGATATAGGTGGAGGTATGTGTGAAGAAGATGTATTAAGGGACATTTTGCAGAAAGAAAAACTTCAAAAACTTGTGCATTTTCATGGTTGGGTTTCTGGACAAAAGAAAATTCAACTTCTTAATTTAGCAAATGCTTTTATATTACCTTCTTATACAGAGGGTGTTCCTATATCTATACTGGAAGCAGAATCTTATGGCCTTCCTATATTGGCTACTGTAGTAGGAGGTATTCCTGAGATAGTAGAAAATGATAATAATGGTATTCTTTTTCAACCAGGAGATAAGGTCGCAATAAAAGAATCTATTGACAAAATTCTACATAATCATCAGTTAAGTAATGATATGGGAATAAATTCCCAAAAAAGAAGTTATGTTCATTTACCAATTTATGTAGAAAATGAGTTGAGTAAAATTTATAATAGTTTGATTTGATACAGAAATGATGAAGAAATATTTAAAAGAAACAGCTAAATATCTTTTACGTTGTTATCCTGTTATTCGCCCATATATCAAGCGTGTTGATGCTATGTATGAGATGAGTAATGAGGAATTGATGAATCGCAATGAAAAGCGATTCTTGTATAT
>JAIJLI010000071.1 GCA_022722495.1 Dialister sp.
TTTAAAAAATATACTTGAGGAAAATCTCCCTAAAGTGATAGGGAATAAAGATATTAGTTTTTTTAGTGGTTAATTTAGTTTTAGTAAGTATGTGGTAGGGTCTGTTGTGAAACAGATCCTATTTTTTTTTGCCTGAAATAATGCCATTAAAGAGGGTGCGTCATGGACTTATGACACACTCTCTGTAATAGATGAAATCTTCTCAAAAACTAATCATATGCAGATTTCGTTCTGCTTTCTTGCAGCTTACACGCAACTTGAAACGCCGAGCGAAGTGGCTATTGCGGTGAGAATGCTAATCGCAATCTGAATCACCATTTTCCAGGTATCCTTCTTCATTGTCTTTTAGTGTTTAATGTTTAGTGTTTAATGTTTAATTCCGTTAGGCGTTTCGGCGGATTTGCAATCCGCCGTTAAAAAACGTCCTAACCTCTTTTAGCTTTGCGGATTTGCAATCCGCATCAAGCAAGATTTAAAAATTTACATTGTCGCCGCCGCCGTCTTCACCTCCGGTATTGCCGCCGCTGGTACCCTGGTCTCCGGTGCTTCCACTGCCTTCAGGTCCGGTAGTTCCGCTGCCGCCAGCATTGCTACCGCCAGCTCCCTGGGTTCCGCCGCCAGTGGTTCCGTCTCCATCGCCGCCACCATCAGGAGTTTCAGGAATATTGAGGTCCACGTTGGTCTTGCCCTCCCTGATTGCCTTGATCACGGCTGCCTGAGCGCTGCGGCTAGCCACGAGGTTGAATTCTGCGTCATCTAGCAGGTTCTTGAACTGCTGACCAGGCTCCCACTGAACCTTCACGTTGGTGATGTTCTGCGCCGTAAACTTGTCGGCAGTCTCTGCGCCCTTGGAGCTGAGCAGGATAGAGAAGTCGCCCAGGTCGCCCAGTCG
Source organism: Dialister sp. (assembly GCA_022722495.1). Classification (GTDB taxonomy): domain Bacteria; phylum Bacillota; class Negativicutes; order Veillonellales; family Dialisteraceae; genus Dialister. The sequence continues at coordinate 893 of JAIJLI010000071.1, forward strand.
GATCTTCTTGCCTTCGAGCAGCATCTCTCTCATGCAGTCCACTGCCATGTAGAGGATGGCGCTGATGTCAGCTCTGGAATATACACTGCCGTGAGAAGTGATGTGCTTGGCAAACTTCTCGATGGTCATCACATCGGTGTACTGCGAGATGGCGAACGCATTCTGCTTCTCGGTCTTTACCAAGTCAGTGTCCTTCTTCTCCGGCTCCTTGCCGTCCTTCTTAGCCTGGTTGATACGTGACTTTGCCTGGTTGATCTCAAGGAGGTTTGCGTTCACGCTGCGCATTACGATGCTGTAGTTAATCATACTCTGTTCTGTGTTTAAGAGTTCACTGAATCACAACTACCCGGAAGCCCTCGTTTCTGCCCGATTTTGGGTCTTAATAGATGACCGGCGCCTGCCATCATTTAAGCCCCGCTCCGGTCTTCATAGATGACCGTTTTTCGGCACAAAAGGCTGTTCCTTCGATTGCCGGTGCAAAGATACAAAATTTCAAAGGCGAAATCAAGTTTTTATCGAAATAAGATGGTAAAAATGGCGTAAGTGATTGATACATAGTATTGTAAGTGAATGCTATTTTTGCGCATTGCTTGCAGGAGGGGCTTGAAGGGGATTCTGATGCAGAAGATGCTGAGGGCGAAAGCGTGTCATTAAGGGTCAGTGTCATTAAGGGTCATTAAGAAAAATGGGAAATGTCATTAAGAGCTATAGTATAATATAAATATTATTTATATTATACTATAGGGGGATTTTGCGCCCCCGAAAACCTTAATGACCCTTAATGACACTGACCCTTAATGACACGATAGAGGATTTGGATTTGTTTCTTAAGGGAAAATGTTGTGTTGGTATAATGTGTTGACAATCAACAAGATACAGTATGTTTATGGAAGTGGTCCTTTCTCAGAGTTGTATCTTTAAAAGCTATAGATTCTCTTCTTGTTTTCCATATTCTCCCTCCATCCTTTGTCTTTATATTGAATAAAATTGTTATGTTATTTCTGAATTTTTCTTGTTTTTCACGTTCAAAACCCTCATTTTTCCCTCTCATTTTGCCGTTCTGCGGGGTATGAAAATTGCTTTCTGAGGCTCTTTTTCTGGGCTTCGAGCGTGTTTTTCTGCCAGCCTTTTGCAAAAGCTCTTTCTCTTGTTTTTTATTTAGAAAGTGCAATATTCTATAACAAAAAATGTATTTTTATTTGGTATAAGATTGAATACTAAATAGATAGAATAAATAGATGGATGTGATAATATCTGATATTTCCAAAAGTCACAAAAATGCAATAAAATGGTATTTTTTCTTGTTTTAGAGGCTTTTTTCTCGTTTTTGTGTTAATATTCTATAGTAATGGCCGATTTTTCGCCATATTTTTGTAACTTTGAGGGGCCATTTCTATGTACCGCGTGGAATCGGCGGTTGAGTTAGTTATCGTCAAGGTGTGCGTAAGCGGAGGTTCTTAGCCTGCCAAGACATTTGTTTTACTAAACCAATAACAAATCTACAATTAATTATGGACGAAGAACAAGAAATACAATTTAAAAATCTAGAGACAATAGTTAATCACTTCAAACAATGCTTCCTCTTTTTGAAAGAAGACGAAGGCGGCAACTGCCTAAAGGAATTAATTGTGGACTGGAAATCAGTCTTGCGCGATTATGTGAAAGAGATTAATGATTTGCTCAATTCGCTAAAAAAAGAAATAGAATGGTCTTTGCTGGATGAAATGAAAGAGAGATTCTACCTTATCAGTATAGACTTGAAGCCTATGCTTAACTCCTTGAAGGAGTGTGTGGAAGAGACGTGTCGCAATCTGATTAGCAGTACCATCCTTTTACTAGCCGAGGGTGTTCATGGATTCAGACAATCCTTCATCAATGATACCTATTTTGAAGATCTCTTCAATAATCAGAAGAACAAGTATCTTGAGGAGAATCAGGTCAGACTGGAGCTTGTTTATCAGCAAGACTGTCAGGACAAGGCTCTGATCTGTCCTGATGAAAGCCAGCAGAAAAGACTCATGTTGATTGACCGCAAGAACAGCCTTTTCTCTTCCCGATTCGGAAGAGTATTCCATAACAACGGTAGAAATGTCAAGAAGATTGTAGCTTATATTCTTGACCAGAAAGAAAAGTTCAGCAGAGACATCGACGACTTTCTGGACAAGTACTGTGCCTTTCTCATAGCCAAGGAGCACTGTGAGATCAAGAAGGAAGCCGTGTTCAAGAACATCGCTTTCAAGGAGAATGTGGATGTTGATAAAGTGATGCAGAAGCTGAAGGAATTTATCGGAGATATGACAATCGGTGCACAGAAACATTGGTTTATCGTCTATAAGGTTTTCTTGAGCAAGAATTGGCTGAAGAAATCAACCCAGCGCCTTTTCGTTGACCAGATTAATTCTGCTTTCAGCACTTTATTAAAATGTTCTACGGACGATTTTCATGAGATAAATGGTTATTTCAAGCATAATGATTTCACGGAATGGACGCTTGCAGACATGGATGCGCCTCCATGTTGCGAGGCTTATAGAGAGATTGCTGATAAGCTGGACTTAGAATTTCAAGAGTCTAAGTACGCCAAGCCTGGAACCTTCATCAATGCAAGAAAGATAGAAAAGTTCAGATAGTATCCCCCAAAGGTATCCCCCAAAATTACAAAGTATATCCCCCACATCCCCCAAACGGATTCGTGGGGGATTTTTTTTATCCTTTTGTTTGGAAATCTCACTACTTTTGCAGCGTCGAAGAAACAAGACAACGCCGAAATGGTTTGGTGATCTTGAAACAACTTCCGACTACTTTATAATATGAATACTCAGATTATGAGAGTGGTGAAGCAGGGCGAGGCTATCCTCGTTACGGATATTGAAAAGCTGAAGGGATAAAAAGTAGTTTTAGTTATTAACTGAGTTGGGACTGCGGAGGATCTTCCATGGTAAAGCGCGCAAAAATCCACACGTTTCTTCTCGCAAATCAATTCAGAATATGAAGAAAAAGGTAAACAATCAGCAGGTAAATAATCAGCAGGTTAATGGCCAGCAGGTGAATAATGGTAGCCAGCACGTGCAGCTGGGTGGTATGGCTTTCTACGATGAAAGCAAGTGTTTCCTCTTTGCTCCTAATGAGCACGGAGGGGGAGAGAAGGTGCTGGGATTCCGTTCGCAGGGCGTTGCCCAGCAGCTTTCGGATGGTACTTTTGATTTCGTGAGTAAGCCACGAGTACGTTCGCAGTCGGAACTGATCAGAAAGCTGGCTCACGGACGATTGAGCAAGACCAAGGATGGAGCTATCCAGCTCACCTTGAAGGTGTTCTGCGATGAGGGGATCAATATCGGCAGCGCTCTGATGAAGGAGGCAGAAGAGGCTGCGGATGCTTTGGTAGAATACCAGTTGAAGCGATAAAATATATGGATGTTCAACTTAATAATAGAAAGTAGAAACACATAGATGAGCTGTTATTTGATAAGGGTGGAGAACGGGCACAAGGTTGCCCGCTCCATCACCTCGCAAGAGGAATATAAACTGATTCGTGGAAGCTATGAGCAGAAAGCTAATCTGCGACTGGCTCGCGAAGGAAATGATGGGGCGAAGCGAAGATTGGTACAGTTTAATTATTCCGGACATTATCCGCAAGGGGTAGTGAAGGGTATGAAGCTGCCAAGCCGGGCTTTCGGCTTCGATTTGGATGATAAGCAGGATTTCGAGAAGGCGGCTAAGCTGATGCTGAAGGATCCTGAGAAATATGGTCTGCTGATGCTGGAGCGCAGCGCACGACAAGGTGGTCATGCGGTTTGCAAGCGAGAGATGGGCAAGACCATCCTGGAGAACCAGGTAAGAATTGCCAAGATGATGGAGTGCGAAATGGATACTTCGGCTCACGATATTAACCGAGTTTATTTCACCACTTCGGCTGATGCAGAAGACTTGCTCTATCTTTCGCCTGATCTCTTCAAGGATAGTTATGAGAAGGCTGCCGTGGCGACTGAAGGCAAGGTGCTGGAGGAGCGTGAGAAGTATGGACAGGAGGAACTTCCTCCGGGGGCGCACAAGGCGAACAAGCATTATAAGCCTTGGTTGGAGAATCTAGAAGAGAAGGCTTTGAATTCTCAGAAAAATCTTGAAAATCAGGAATCTCTTGAAAATCAGATGAATCAGAAGAATCAGAATCAGAGTCAGAAGAACCAGGGAAATCAGCAGAATCCTCAAAAGGTTCAATCCTCTCAGAATCCTCTGAATCCTTCTAAGAATCAGGCTCAGCCTACTTCTGCTTCATTATCTTCTTCATCCTCCTCTTCTTCTTCATCACAATCCAGCAATGATTACCTCGGAATCCCGTATTCCGAAATCATCCAAAAGTGGTGGCAGATGTATAATGACGGGCACGAGCCGGTTCGCTCCAACCGCAACACTTTGACCTTCGAGCTTGCCGTGAACCTGCGCCACATCTGTGGCTTCGACCGCAGCCTGATGGCTCAGATCATCCCCTGCTACGATGGTTTTCCCGAGCAGGAGAAGATGGCTTGCATCAACTCGGCTCTGAACGAGAAAATCACCCAAATGCCTAAGCGCCTGAAAGATGTGCTTTCTGCCATCCGACAGGAGAGAATGAAGCTGGGGACTGGAAAGGGCGGAAGTTCCGAAGGCAGCGATGCGCTGATCAATGCGCTGGACGAGGCTAATGCCCAGGACGACCTGTTCTATTACAACGCCCTGCCCAGAATGCCACTTGGCGTAAGGGATTCGCTCGATGCGGTGGGACCATCCCTGGCAATGCCCGTAATTACCGCCATCTGTCCAGCCATCGGAATGCTGGCTACTGGCGTAAAGGTGTCTGTCCACGGCAAGATGAACTCGCTCAACCTCATCTCCTACATCGCCGGTGACTTCGCCTCTGGTAAGGGAAGCATCGACCCCGTGATTGATGCTTGGACTTCGGAGATAAAAGATATGGATAAAATGTATCAGCAGAAGGAGGATGAATGGAGAGCCAAGAAGCGTGCGGCGAAGAACAAGAAGGAGCAGCCGGAAGAGCCGAAACTGCCTGTAAGATGTCTGACGTTGAACAATACTGTGGCAAATCTTGCAGAACGTCTAGCCAATACCGAAGGCAAGCATGCCTTCTCGTTTACCCCGGAAGCCGACACCGTGGCGCAGAAATGGAAATCGGCAATGAGCGACTTCTCCGTAATGCTCCGACAGGCGTATGATGGTACGAGTTATGAGCGTGAGGCAAGAAGTGCAGAAGCTGTGAATGTCCATATAGACAGACTGTTATGGAACGTGGTGATGTGCGGTACTCCTGATGCGCTTTACCGTGTGGTGAACAATTATACGGATGGTTTCCAGAGCCGTATTACCGTGGCAAGAACTCCTGATAATACGTTTACTCCGTTGACGGATAATCTGTATGTGCTCACCGATCGCCAGCGCGACCGCATCATACAGGTAGCCCATCTGCTGCCTCTGATGGAAGGCGACGTGGTGCTTCCTAAGCTGGAAGCCAAGGGTAGGGAGTGGCTGGAACAGATTCGCCTGGAGACCATGAAGAATGATGACAAGGTGAAAGCCCGTCAGCGCTTCCGTATCTGTCCTACTACGATGAGAATGATGACCTGCATCATGCTCTGCAAGGTAGCAGAGACGTTGATTCAGAAGCATGGTTTCCAGGGAGCGGAAAAGCAGTTGAAGCAGAATCCGCTATTATGGAAGGAAATGATTGTCAAGATGCAGACGCCTACCATGCTTGCAGTGTTCAATGTTCTTGCTGATTACCAGTTGGATAATGCACTCTATTTCTTCCGTAGTCGTATCGAGGACGCTTTCTCTTCGAGAGACTATTGCGGACAGTCGGTTTACGACCGTTCTCGTAGAGGTAGAAACGATTCCATTTTTGAGCGTCTGGATGTGACCTTCTCCTTCGATCAGGCTCAGCAACAGAGCATTTCCGTAAAAGGGGCAAGTGCTACTCACGAGTCGGTGAAGCAGATGCTGAAGAACTGGAAGCAGCAGGGCTTGATAAGCGTTTTGCCGGACAAACGTTATCAGAAAGCGTCACCCACCGTTTAAAACGTGTCATTAAGGGTCAGTGTCATTAAGGGTCATTAAGGTTTTCGAAACCTTGAACTTCTTAATGACCTGCCCACAAGTATTAATTTTTTTAAAATATTATCATTATGTATATTCATATATTTCGCCGTCGCTTCACTCCATGGGGTGTGGATGGCACAATGGTTATCAACGGAGTAATTATCTGCGGCACAGTAGAGCATCCTATAAATTACCTGCCTGCAGGCGATTATCTAATCATACCATTACCTCTCAAGTTTAAGAAGAAGATAGAGGTGGACGTCAAGAAGAAGCATCATAAGAAAGAGAAGGAATTCAAGACTGAGATTGTCGAGGAGTATAAAACTATGCCCGTAATTCATAAGGAAAATCATAGAATTTTTCCGGTGGCTGGTAAGCCTTATATCACGGCAGGTTTAGGTCCGCTTGCATTGAAGCATGGAAGCATTGTAATGGGAAAGTCTTTAATGTCGGGCGTTGTAGCTTACGATGAGGAACTTTTCAAGAAGTTTTGCAAGAAGATTAATGAGTTAGCTGATGAAAACAAACAAATTGACTTGCATATCAAAGACTTGGGGGAGGAAGAAATTCCCCTAAAGTATCTGGCTTTTTTCCCAGGTAAAGTTTTATAGTTAACTGTATTTTAGCAAGCGGTATCTATTAGTTAATTCTGCATTGTACATTATAAATTATCATATTATGCGCAAGATCAAGGAAATCATCATTCATTGTAGCGCGACCCGAGAAGGTCGCGACTACACCGTAGCCGACATCGACCGTTGGCATCGTGAGCGTGGCTTTTTCTGCATCGGTTATCATTTCGTGATTTACCGTGACGGAAGCATCCACGTGGGCAGATCAGTAGAAGAAGTGGGTGCCCACTGCAAGGGTCACAACACCGTGAGTATCGGAGTATGCTACATTGGCGGCCTATCCCAGGATGGCAAGCCGAAGGATACCCGAACCCCACAGCAGAAGGAGGCGCTGAAAGCGCTGATAGAGCAGCTGAAGGAGGAATATCCCGAGGCAACGGTTCATGGGCATAATGAGTTCTCAAACAAGGCTTGCCCTTGCTTTGATGTGAAGGAGGAATTTGGCTAACAGATAGGGAACGCATTGCGTTCCCTATTTTTGTTATCTATTACTTTCCGATGCAACATGTGGATGTTGCTGATAGTTAAGCTTTTATCTTTTAAACGGTACAACTACCCTTTTTACAAGTGCAGAGAAAATGAATAACAAATGTA
>JAIJLI010000756.1 GCA_022722495.1 Dialister sp.
GCCTATGATAAGTCTCTCGAAAATCTTTCAAAAAAGAAATTAAAGTTCCCGTATCTCCGGCTCGCCTGTAAATTCCCAGATTGGTAATAAATTGATTCTCTGTAGCAATCTGTATGTTATAGGCAGGTTTCAATTGCCCGTTTTTCATATGATCCTCTTTCATGCGCATGAAGGTCGCATCCTCATCTGTCTTACTGAAAGAATTACGATCCCCTAATTTCTCTAATTGCGATTCGTATTTGGCAAGGCGAGGCAGATATTCTTCCTGTAGCTTTTTGATTTGTTTCTGCTCAGCTTTGTTCATCCCGGAGAGCCGTTTGTTTAAAGCGCCCACTTTTTCCCGCAAACCACAGGAATCCATATCCGGTAAGCTATCCGGTGTCCTTTCCTGTTTATCCTGCTCGATATGTTTGTCAACTTCACTAAGGATTGACTGTATTTTCGACTCCAGTTTTACCTTGTTCTTTTCCACGCTACCACGCCAGACAAAAGTGTAGCGGTTGGATGCTGATTCCACTTTGGTACCATCGATATACTGTACATCCAAACTGACATAGCCGGATTCCTGTAACAGCAGAACAATGGCTGAAAACAACGATTTTATGTGTTCTTTTAAACGTTTGCCACGGAAATCATTGATCGTGCGGAAATCGGGAGTACTATTACCAGACAACCACATGAAGTGAATATTCTCCTGCAAGGCCTTTTCTATTTTACGACAAGAATAGATATTGTTCAGGTATGCATAAAACAGAACTTTGAGCATCATACGGGGATGGTAGCTGCTGGTACCTCCTCCTTTATATGCCCAGAGCAGACAACTAATATCCAAGGCGTCTACAACACTGTTTACAACACGAACGGGATGATTGGGAGCTATCTTTTCCGATAAGCTGACCGGAAAAAGTACATTTTGGTTGGATGTTAACTCTTTAAATACTATCTTAGCCATTGCTATAATGTTTGTTTTTTTGCAACGGTAAGATAATACTTTTTACCGAAATAAACAATAGCAAAAGGGGCTATCCGACTTTTTGGACAGCCCCTTTGTTATTAATCTCTGCTTCCATCGGATTCC
>JAIJLI010000072.1 GCA_022722495.1 Dialister sp.
CAATACCTCGGAGTATCAGCGAGTGCTCAGCAAGGCATTGAGCTATACTTCCGATAAGAACGCCATCGTTACCATCGGTATCAAGCCAAGCCGCCCAGAAACTGGTTATGGCTATATCGCTGCAGCAGAGCCAACATCCGTAGATGAAATCTACAAGGTTGAGGCTTTCAAGGAAAAGCCAAACCTGGAGACAGCCGAGCAATATCTTGCTGCTGGCAATTACTATTGGAATGCCGGAATCTTCGTATGGAACATCGATACCATCAGCAAGGCTATCCGAACCTTTCAGCCAAACCTTGCCAGCATCATGGACGAGATGGCACCTTCTTTCTATACCGAACAGGAGAAAGAGGTAGTAGGCAAGCTCTTCCCAACCTGCGAGAAGATCAGCATTGACTATGCCGTAATGGAGAAGTCGAAGGAAATCTATACCTTACCAGCCGAGTTCGGCTGGAGCGACTTAGGTAGCTGGGGCAGCCTCCGTACCCTGCTTCCACAAGACGAGGATGGCAATGCCAAGGTTGGCGAGGACATTCGCTTGTATGAATGCAAGAACTGCGTGGTTCATGCAGCCGATGAAAGCAAGGTGGTGGTTCAGGGCTTGGATGGCTATATCGTAGCCGAGAAGAATGGACAACTGCTTGTTTGCTCTTTGAAAGAGGAACAGAGAATTAAGGAGTTTGGGAAATAAATGGAAATAGCGGTGCAATCGGTACCATTGTATCGGCTTTTCCTACCGTTTGTTTTTCTTCTGTAAAGGTATTGTTCTAAAATCATCCCGTCCTTTTTTACCATTAAAGAAGGCTCCACCTCTCATCTCGGTCTTCTCCCCTCAGGGAAGAAGAGGAAAACCGCCCTCCAGTGCTCAGAACCGCTACGCTATAAGGTTGGCGGACCAATCAAAGGTCTCGCCATATTGTGCGGGATGGGACCGCCTGGGGTAGGGATTCTCAATTGCTTGCTGATGTAAGGATGGTGGTAGTTTAAGGCTTGGTGGGCTATATCGTAGCCAACAGGTAGAAAAATAGGACTAAATTGTCATTATACTAAAAGTTATAGCTTATGTTAGAGAATATTTTAAGTTTAAAAGTTCAAGGAGGCTATTTCGTTAATGAAACTGATGACTTTCCTTTGTTCCAAAACACCATAAATATCTTGTATGGTAGAAATGGTAGTGGAAAATCTTCAATATCTCGAGCAATTCGGGAATTCTCGAAGAATGGAGATGAAGACAGTGAGAATAGGAAATATACAGTTAGTTTCAATGCGGATATTGATAAGTCGTCAATCCATGTGTTTAATGAAGATTTTGTTAAGGAAAAAGTTCTAGTTGACAGCGATGGTGTTGGTACGATAGTTATGCTTGGTAAACAAGTAGAGGTTGATGGTAAAATCGAAACACTCAAAAAAACGCAAGGAAAGCTGCATGATGAATATTCTAAGTTGTTAGAACTTAGGGATGATCTTAACAATTCAAGGAATAATGCTTCACCTTTATCTTGTAGAAAAACTCTAAAAGATGGTTTGAATGGGTGGGCAAGCATAGATTCTCATATAAAAAACACTAAAACAAATAGCAAGATAACTGCCGATGTGTTAACTAGGTTATTCGGTTTAGGACATACAATAACGAAAGGTGAAACGTTGCCAAAATTGCAGCAAATATTCAAACATGATTTTGAATTGTATCAGTCGACGAATAATGCTGTCAAACTCTTTTGGCCAAAGGAATCTTTTGAATTGCCTATATCTTCGCAGGAGATCCTAAATTTGCTTAATATACATATAGAAAAGCCTACTCTTACAGAGCGAGATAAAATCATTATTAGTATAGCTGAAGGAAAATACAGTAAGTATATAAATGAGGTAGATACCATTCTGGCAGATCCTGAACTTCATGTATGTCCTCTTTGCCAAAGAAATCTTTCTGATTCTGAAAAAAGTGATTTGCAATCGAGAATCCGTAAGTTCTTTAATAAAAGTGCAGAAGAATATAAGGATCGCCTGTATAGTATCATGAATTCTATCAATAGTGTAGAACCTTCTCTGCCTAGTACTAATAATGATGCTTTTATAAATCAGATAGGAGCAATTATCGAAACTGTACAAGTGCTCAATAGACATTTGGCAAATATAAGAACACAGATAGGCATAAAATTAGCTAATATTTATGCTGATACGCATATCGATTTTGATTTAGCTGAGTTTGATAAGGCTATATCTGATTATAATAAGGCTTGTGATAATTTATCAGTAGCAATTGAAAATTATAATAATGCAATAGATGAACGAGAAGCACTGAAGGATAAATTGATAGAGATTAATAATAAAATTGCTTTTTTGACTAACAAAGGTTTATTTGAGGCCTATTTCAAAGCACTGGCAATGCAAAGAGATAATGAATCGAAAATATCGAATGTAGAAAAGCAAATCGAACATTATAGAAGTACAATTCTTAGTTTAGAGCAGGAAAAGAAGCAGGTAAAAATTGCCTTAAACTTTATCAATCAAGCTTTGCGTTTTATCTTTTATGATAAGAATCGTCTCGTGTTGGTTGAAGGAGAAGGCTGTTATCGGTTAAAGTCTAAAGGTTACGAAGTAAAACCTAAAGATGTCTCTTTAGGTGAACGTAATATCATTGGATTGTGTTATTTCTTTGCGTCTCTATTTGAAGGTAAAAACGAGGATACCAAATATACAGATGAGATTCTTGCCGTAATTGATGACCCGATATCTAGTTTTGATTTTGAAAACAGAATTGGTGTAATCTCTTTTTTGAAGTGGCAATTGGCTAAAATGCATAAGGGAAACTCGCATAGCAAGGCATTGGTCTTAACACATGACATACAAGTAGCATTGGATTTATTCAAAGTTAATGAACTCATTATTGATAAGAAACAAAAACTTATATTCTTGTCTGATCAAAAAATGCAGTTTGAGAACAGAAGTAATGTTTCTGAGTATAAACAATTGCTCCATGAGATTTTTGAATTCGCAAAAGATGGTAATGTGTCTGATGATAGTTTCACAATAGGTAATCAAATGAGAAAAGTTCTAGAAGCATATTTCTCATTTAACTATGCTAACGGTTATACTGATGAGGAATGTTTGGATACAGTATTGAAGGATTCTGATAAGAAAGAATATTTCAAGAATACAGTATTACGTCTTTTATTGAATGGAGAAAGTCATTCGAAAGAGCGTGTAAAGGCGATGAAATATAATTGTGAACTCGTTTCAGAAACAGAGAAACAACGAGTGGCAAGGGATGTTTTATGCTTGCTTTATTCTATAGATAGTAATCATTTGGAATTTATTTTGGGTAAAGACGCTTCTAGGCAAATAGAATCATGGTTGAAAGAAATTGAAGGGATATAAAAAACTGGAGTTGCTACCTATCGGAAGCTACTCCAGCCAAGGATTTAAAACTGAATGGTTGAATTAGGATATCTGCGATAATGCTCGCAGACATGTTCCTCTCTTCCATATCTAGTTCGTACGTAAGAACGCACATGAACTAGTTGATCAGTCAATCCTCTGAGAATTGCTAATACAATGTTCATAAGAAAAAGATTAAAATTAAAAGGCATTTTAAATCTTATCTCATGAGATGTATTGGACGATTCCGAATGCAAAGATACTATTTTTTTGTGATTCTGCAAAATTTTAGTTGTTTTTTTCTATAAACATAATAATTTAATAAGGCGGATTCTTAATGAAAACAGTTAAAGTTTTAAATATAGATATTCAGAATATTACTCGTCAGGGACTCTTGGAGAACTTGAAGGAGGGTGTTCTTGTGACTCCTAATCTTGATCATCTGATTAAACTTCAGAAGGATAAGGAGTTTTATGATGTGTATCAGAAGTCGGAATGGGTGGTGTGTGACAGTAAAATCCTCTACCTGTTCGGTAAGTTGTTGAAGACTCCAATCAAGGAAGCGATTCCGGGTTCCAGCTTCTTCACCTCTTATTATATGTATCATAAGGATGATGCTGACTGCAAAATCTTCTTGCTTGGTGCCAAGGAGGGTATTGCTGCCAAGGCTATGGAACGTATCAATGAGAAGGTAGGTCGCCAGATGGTGGTTGGTGCTCATTCTCCTTCCTTTGGCTTCGAGAAGCATGAGGATGAATGTGAGGATTTGGTTCGCATCGTGAACGAGAGTGGTGCAAATGTACTGCTTGTTGGTGTGGGTGCGCCTAAGCAGGAGAAGTGGATTATGAAGTATCGTGATAAGATGCCGGGAGTAAAGGTATTTATGGCTCTGGGTGCTACCATCGACTTCGAGGCAGGAACATTGAAACGTGCGCCTAAGATTTGGCAGAAGATTGGTATGGAATGGCTGTATCGTTGTATGAAGGAACCAAAGCGTCTCTTCAAGCGTTACTTTGTGGATGATATGCAGTTCTTCTATTACTTCGGTAAGCAGCTCTTGGGTATATACAAGAATCCTTTCCGAAAAAAATAGGATTACTTTCTTCGGAAGAACTTACATAGCAAGGCTATCGGAAGGAGGATGATAGCTGCTATGTAGGATAATATGATGCGTATGGCTTGTTTCATGCGTGCAAAAGTACAACTTTATGTTGAAACAGCAAAAGATTTTCTTTGATTTCTTGCGATTCTGCATTGGTTCTGCCAAGGAAATGCCTGATTCTTTGAAGGAAGCGGATTGGAAGAAGTTATATGCTATTGCCAAGAAGCAAGGCCTGGTGGGTGTTCTCTCTGATGGTATCAAGAAACTTCCTGCGGAACATGTGAGGATAAAAAAGGAGCTGCTCCAATAGATGGCGGACCATCAAAGATCTTTGCCAGTTTTTGTGGAATGGGACCGCCAGGGGAAGGAAGTCTATAGTTTAAAATCTACAGTATACATTATAGTTTACGATTTTCAATTAATATAATCTGGTTTACAGGTTGCTATTAATTGTAAACCATTAACTATTATTGGTTTATGGCAAAAAAAAGTTTTTGTAAGCGGGTGTTATGACCTGCTGCATTCCGGTCATGTGGAGTTTTTCCAGCAGGCATCACGGTATGGTGACCTGTATGTGGGTATCGGATCGGATGCTACTTATCTGGGGTATTAAGCATCGCAAGCCTATGTTTCCGCAGGAGGAAAGGCTATTCATGGTCAAGAATATCAAGGCGGTGAAGGATGCGTATATCAATGAGGGGAGCGGAGTTTCAGAAGATATGGCCGGTGAAGTTGCCGAAGATGGATCCGGAGATGCTCGCCCGACTGGTATTCTGCTTTGAGAACAATCCGGAGCGTCACGATGGTATCATCTCTGGTGCCTACTTTCTGATGGCGCTGCCTGCCGGATGGATTATCCGGAAGTGGGGCTACAGGAAGGGTGTGATAACCGGATTGGTGCTCTTCGGTATCGGTGCCCTGATGTTCGAAGCAGAATCAACAGTTTCTACTTCTTCGTTCTGTTGCTGTTTGTGATAGGATGCGGACTGACCTGTCTGGAAACGAGTGCGATTCATCAATTCTTTATCGGCAGGTTGGTTGGTGGTGTCATCATGAATTATATCCAGCCAAGGCTGGTACGTAATCATGGGGTATATAGCGGATACTACGGGTAGTATGGCGATTGCCTTTCTCATACCGTTGGTATGTTATGGGGTGATTGGAGGGTATGCGTTATCGAAACGCCACGTTCCTCTTTAGATAAAAGGAGGATTTTTCGAATCACCCCGTCCCTCTTTCCAAAGAGGGCTCCACCGCTTTCCCCAAGCCCCTTTCCCCTCAGGGGACAGGGGATGTAACCGCCCTCTGGTGCTCGGAACCGCTGCGCTATAAGGTTGGCGGACCATCAAAGGTCTTCGCCAGATTGTGCGGGATGGAACCGCATGGGGATAGCAGTTTATATTTTACAGTTAATAGTTTATAGTTTACAGTTGATTTTGTAGTAATTGGCTGATAACTTATAGATTTCTTGTGATTTTCTTGGTGGTTTCGAGAAAAAAGCGTAATTTTGGAGGCAGAAATATAAACTAAATAATAGGAGATAAGATTATGGCATTAGCAATTAGTGGTATCCCTATGCTGACAGGTGATGAGGCTTTAGCTTTCAGAGAAAAAGCTGAAGAAACATTGAAGAAGCGTGGTAGCATAGATTTCTCAAAGCAACGTGCTGAGATGAAGGCTATTTTGGCAAAAGCAAAATTTTAAGTTAGTATTATGGGATTTTTAGCAGACAAAACGGTGTTTTCACCATTGACAAAAGAAATATTGGAAGAATCTATTTCATTTTCATGTGGCAATGAAGACTTGGATGGATTCTTCCATAATGATGCTGTGGCTTATTCCGAAAACTTGTTTGGTAAATCTTACTGCTATTATCTTGAGGAATCTAAGGCTGATGTCGTATGTGCCTTTACGGTTTCAAATGCAAGTATTTTCACGAAGTACTTGCCTAATGCGAGAAAGAAAAAGGTTGGAAAGCATGTTCCTCATATAAAACAGGATTTGATATATCCTGCTGTACTTATAGGAAGATTGGGAATAGCAGTTTATAGTTTACTGTTAATAGTTTATAGTTTACAGTTGATTTCGTGGTTATTTGCTGATGACTTGCAGAATTCTTGCTTTTTTCTTGGTAGTTTCGAAGAAAAAGCGTATTTTTGCGGCAGAAGTGTTAAATATAGAAGGAATTGATTATGAGAAGTATGAATAAAATGTCGGCGGAGGATATCGCTAAGCTTAAGGCGGTAGCTTTGTATGTCTTGGACAAATGTGGTGAAACGGATTTCATTCATTTGTTTAAGATTATCTATTTTGCGGAAAGGAATCTCTATGCAAAATATGGTCAACATTTAGTTAAGGATACTTTTCTCGCCATGGAACACGGACCGGTTCCCTCTCATCTTTATGATGCCTTGAAATTAATGAATGGCAAGGGAAACAATAAGGATGTCAAAGCTATTAGCGATTCTTTGTTACCTGCTGGTGGGGAATGCGCTTGGTTTTTTGTGAAAGCTGGCGAAAAGCCTGACTTGGACGAATTGAGTAAAGCTGAGATAGAAGCGTTGGATGCTGCCATTGATAAATACAAAGATATGGATACCAAGACTTTGTCTGAGCTATCTCATGATTCTGCCTGGCATGAGGCATGGGATAAGAATCATAATGCTGTTATGACCTCTCTGAATATTGCAAAAGCAGGTGATGCTTCTAATGAGTTTTTAGAGTATCTCCAGGAACAGGAATTTATAGATTCTATTTTGGAGGTTTAGGTTATGGTGAACTTCAAAGAATTGCTGGGAAATAATAATCAGCTTCAAAACTTGCTCCTTGATACAGTTGAGGAGGGTGAAGTTTATCGCCTTTGTCTGACAAAAGAAGAAGGTATTATTCCTAAAAATAAAGGAGATGAAGGGAGAAAGAAGTTCTTTGTAGTTGTGGGTAGAGACCAAGAAGGAAATGCGATTGGTTTTGTACTTATCAACTCAGAAATCAATAAGCACCTTCCTGAAAGTAGAAGGAAATTGCACTATTTATTGAAGGCTTCTGAGTATGAGTTTTTGGGTGACCAAGATAGATTTGTCGATTGCTCTGATTTTAAAAGAATTTCAAAGGAACGATTTGCAGAATTGTTTTCAATAGATAAGATGAAGGGAAAAATTAATAAGAATGATTTGGTAGAAATAAAAAAGGCCATTTGTTCTTATGAGAATGTTTCCATGAAGTTGTTGAAACGTTTTGGATTGATATAATAGGGAAATTTATTGTGATTTTCTTGGTGGGTTAAAGATAAAGGCGTTACTTTGGCGGCAAAGTTATAATGGAACGCTCAAAAAATGTTAAGATTAAACTTCCTCTTTAATACCTAATATCTGAGCATTATATAAAGGTATAATACGATGAAGGAGCAAATTTTCTAGAACTCTAGCTGTTGAAGCATTTGAGTTGTGAGTGATAAGGGCTGATACAAATATGTCTGTATCAATGACTGCATATACCATTGCGTTCTTTTCTTAATCGTCTGACTTCTCTGATTTCTTCATTGATTTCATCAAGCGTGAGCTCTGGGGTTTCACCTCTTTCTGCTTTAGCTCTAAGTTGCTTGAACGCAGCCTTTGCTTTTGCAGTCACTTCATCTTCTTCTTCATTTTTTGCTTGAATAGAGAATGGAATGCTCTTACTGCGAATTACTGCCTTTACAAAGATGTTGATGGCGGTATTC
>JAIJLI010000757.1 GCA_022722495.1 Dialister sp.
TCCCCCATTGCCTGAAAACAGACCATTCATGCTGAGCAGATCCAGTGGGGCGGGCAGCCTATAAAAAGCGCCCGAGCAATTGATTTCTATCCATTTTACCATATTTGTGAACAAAATGCTTTTATTGTTGGAAAGGAAGAGCCTCTCACTATGCCCCTCTCTACGAAGCATTTCTTAAGCCTGCACGTGATTTGCCATTTCCCACAAAGGGAACCTTCCAACATACCGGCCATAAAAAAAGACTGGCTTTCGCCAGTCTTTTTCGTCCAAAAAGTATCTGATTACTTGGAGTACAGTTCGACGATGTTGGTTTCGTTGACTTCGTCCTTGTATGGGAGTTCGTCTCTCTGCGGGAAACGAACCAGGGTAGCAGTCCAGTTGTCGAAAGATTTTTCGATGTATGGAAGATCGAAAGTCTTAGCTTCCTGGAAGGACTGTTTGAACATTTCATTGGATCTGTAAGCTTCACGCAGGGAAACGACCTGGCCAGCGCGCAGCGGGTAGGATGGAATGTCTACTCTCTTGCCATCGACATTGATGAGGCCATGGGTAACCATCTGGCGAGCCTGACGGATGGAACGTGCAAAGCCAGCACGATATACGACGTTATCGAGTCTGGTTTCCAGCAGGAACAGCAGGTTTTCGCCTACGACGCCGGACATTCTCTTTGCTTTATCATAATAGCGGTAGAACTGCTTTTCAAGCAGGTTGTACATTGCTTTTACTTTCTGTTTTTCTGCGAGCTGGATGCCGTATTCAGACATTTTCTTCTGACGAGCTTCCGCTGGCTGCCGTTTTAACGCTTTCGGATGGCCGTAAACATTTACGCCGAAACGTCTGCTGGTCTTAAAACGGAGATTTCTGTTTGTTGCCATTGTGTGAGTCACCTCTCTATAAAATACCGCTATCCGAATTGAATAGCTTATTTATTATAAAGGGTAATTCGGGCCGTGTCAAATAGAAAATGGTGAATGTAAGTGTCAAGTTTTCCTCGGTAATTCATTTGACTGTCGATAATTACTATCTCCGTGGCTTCGGTTTAATCAGTATTTCTGTATCGCTTTGGCAAG
>JAIJLI010000758.1 GCA_022722495.1 Dialister sp.
CCTACCAGAATCATGACCATGTTCTGCCATGTCAGTGCGGCAAAGCCGGAGTCTGTCCATACAGAAACGAGAGCTCTCATAAAGCCGTCCATGTTGTTTCCTCCTAAGATGAGTTCTGTATTCGTTTATAGTAATAAGATCTTATTTCTTCTTGCCTTTGGTCGGATCCACGACATGAATCAGCTGGATGACGAAAGCCAAGAAGATCAGAACTGCGAATACGATAACCATGTTAGTAAGGCAAATGGAAAGCGGGCCTGGAGTATCCATGAGTTAAATCCACCTTTCTATTTTTAGCACCTGAGGTGCCGTTGCGGAGAACCGCAGCCTAGTGTGAAATGAAAGGCCACCCTTCCGGGTTTCCCCGGAAGGAGCCTTAGAGGTACCTGAAAAGTGCTTGTCACAGTACCCGTTCTGGGATTAATGGAATGGCCAGAAGATCGGGACGATGATGACGCAAGCGATCCAGGAAATGACGCACATCGGTACACCGACTTTTGCGTAGTCATTGAAGGAGAAGTTGCCAGGGCCAAGTACGAGGGTATTTGGCGGAGTAGCCATTGGAGTTGCGAATGCCATGGAGGCTGCAATACCAAGAGCCATCAGTACCGGTTTCGGATCGCATCCGATGGACTGAGCAATGGAAATACCAATAGGAGCCAAAAGTGCTGCAGATGCAGTGTTAGACATGAACTGAGTGAGTACGTTCGAGATCAGGAAGAGTACAGCGGTCAGGACATATGGGTTCGGGTTTTCGCCCATGAGACCGACGACGAAGTCAGCGATCATCTTGCCTGCGCCGGTCTTATCCATAGCTGTCGCTACAGAAAGCATACCAGCAAAGAGGAAGATCGTTACCCAGTCGATACCGGCATACGCTTCTTTTTCTTTCAGGCAGCCAGTGATGACGCAGAGGATAGCACCGGTGACAGCTGCGGTGTGCAGCGGCAAGTTCTTGAGGCCAAGAGCCATGCAGACAACGACGCCGATCAGGATGAGACCGGAGATCCACATCTTGGTCTTGCTCTTCGGAGCGTCATCGCCGGAAGCACCAGCTTCTTCTTT
>JAIJLI010000759.1 GCA_022722495.1 Dialister sp.
CAGCTGACCATGCGTACCTTCCATACCGGCGGCGTCGCTTCTGCAGAAGATATCACACAGGGTCTTCCACGAGTCGAAGAATTGTTCGAAGCCCGCAAGCCAAAGGGCAATGCGATCATTTCCCGTATCGACGGCACGGTTTCCATCACCAGTGCAGAGGATAACCCGAATGTCAAGATCATTACCATCACCAGCAATGATCCGGAAATCGCCCCGGAAAGCGAAAAGATCCCGGTAGCGAAGAAGATCTCCGTCACAAACGGCGAATTCATCAAAGCCGGCACCCGCCTCTTTGAAGGTAACGTCAACCCGCACGATATCCTTGATGTCCTCGGCGTACAGGCGACCCAGAACTATATCGTTAAGGAAGTCCAGAAGGTTTACCGCAGCCAGGGCGTAGAGATCAACGATAAACACATCGAGATCATCGTCCATCAGATGCTGCGTAAGATCAAGATCACCGAACCGGGCGGCTCCGGCTGGCTCCCGGGCGAGACTGTCGATATCGTCGCATTCCGTGCGATGAACCAGCGTCTTGACGACGAAGGCAAAGACAGAGCCGTCGGCGAAAACCTGCTCCTTGGTACCACCAAGGCAGCTCTTGCGACCGACTCCTTCCTCTCCGCCGCTTCCTTCCAGGAAACCACCCGTGTCCTCACCGAAGCAGCGATCAAAGGCAAGGAAGATCCGCTCCTCGGCCTTAAGGAAAATGTCATCATCGGCAAACTTATTCCGGCTGGTACCGGCATGTCCCGCTACCGCAAGCTGAATGTCATCCATAAGGGTGAATCCTTCGAAACCGGATCCGATGCGGAATAATTGATGCATCAGGCATAGCCAAAGGAGCTGTGAAGAAATGAATCCTCATTTCTTCACAGCTCCTTTTTACTTTGTTTTCATTTGGTTCAGGGTTCAAGGTTCAGGGCTCTCGTGGCGGTTTCACCGCCTTTTTTTAGAAGATGATATTCTCGTATCGCAGCCTTCCCCTCTAGGGGAAGGTGCCCCGAAGGGGCGATAGGGTGACTATGGCATGAAAGATAGCTGGGATAAGGTTTCCCAGTC
>JAIJLI010000760.1 GCA_022722495.1 Dialister sp.
TTGAACTGGTGAGCCATGCTGTAGACTTCCATGGAGAGGTCCTGGTTCGTTACATCGAGTTCTTCTTTTTCTGCGATGGTTTCGAGGACAAGGCCCTGACGAACCTGTTCTTCAGCGGTCTTTTCGTAGTTCTTACGGAGCTGTTCTTCGGTCTGGCCGATGTTCTTCAGATAGTCAGCGAGCTTCATGTCTCTGGATTCGAGGTTCATGGAGATCTCTTCGACGATCTCGTCAATGCGCTGTTCGACCATTTCGTGCGGGATATCGACCTTGGCATTGGCTACAGCCTGCGCTACGAGAGCTTCATGGTAGGCTTCTTCTGCCTGCTGGATAGCCTGCAGCTGCATCTGCTGTTTCACAGAAGCCTTCAGGTCGTCCATTTTATCGAACTGGCTGATGGATTTTGCGAAAGCATCATCAAGAGCCGGCAGCTGTTTGCGTTTTACATCATTGATGTGAACTTTGAATTCTGCTTCTTTGCCTTTGAGAGCATCGACGAAGTAGGTTTCCGGGAAGGTGACCTTGACTTCTACATCATCGCCTGCTTTATGGCCTTCGAGCTGTTCTTCAAAGCCCGGGATGAAGCTCTGGGAGCCGATTTCCAGCGGATAGGTCTTGCCTTCGCCGCCTTCGAACGGTTTGCCGTCTACGAAGCCCTTGAAGTCGATGACAGCATAGTCGCCTTTGGCAAGGACAGCGCCTTCTTCTGCCTTTTCGAGGCGTGCGCTCTGTTCAGCTGCTTTTTTCAGTTCAGCTTCGACCTGTGCATCGGAAACTTCCGGTTCTTCATGGGCTGCTTCGAGGCCTTTGTATTCGCCCAGTTCTACTTCCGGACGTTTTACAAAAGTAGCGGTGAACTTTGCGCCTTCGGTTTCAGAGAAGAGATCTTCCTTCACATCCGCCTGGGTGATCGGGATGATCTTTTCCTGCTTCATCGCTTCGGTGAGAGCGCCATTGATGACGATATCTTTCGCTTCAGCGACGACAGCTTCTTTGCCGAAATGCATTTCCAGTACCTTGCGGCTTGCCTTGCCTTTGCGGAAACCCGGGATTCTGACCTG
>JAIJLI010000073.1 GCA_022722495.1 Dialister sp.
TGAGTCAAATGATAGTGATATTCTAGAGCATTTTATAGTTCACCTTAACACCCGTTAACCAATTCGTTTAAACTTGTTTCCGAGTGCAAAGGTAAAAGATTATTTTAAGGAAAAAGAACGATGCCTCGTTAGAGAATATATCCAAAATTCTATGGATGCTCATTCTTCTCAGAATGGTGTTCCTTACGTAATCGTAGAATTTTCTTTTGGCGAGTTGTTATGCTCCGATTATCCTGAACTCATACAATCGCTTCCTGAGCGATTGAAGGCTTGTAGTGAATATTGTCAAGGTGATAATGCTAAAGATCCTTATGCAGAGAAATATGAATATCTTGTAGACCATATTAATGGTTCTATTGGCTATTTAAAGGTTTCCGATTATAATACAAAAGGAATGCCTTATGATTTCGATAAATTTAAAAAGAGTACATTCAAGGCGTGTGTAAGATCGGCTAATTCCAGTCATAAGGACTCCTGCAATGCTGGAGGTAGTCATGGAAAAGGAAAGACTGTTGGATTTGTTAATTCTAATATCAATGCTGTATATTATAGTACAATGACCGAAGATGGCAATCGTTATGGAGAGGGCGTTATCAAGTTGTGTGATCATATCTTTTTCGATGAGAATGGGCAAAAGCAAATATTCGAAGATGTTGCTTTTTATGATAGTCAGTTAGGAAAAAATCCCGATACTGATAATATTCCAGATGTATTTCGTCGTGATAAAGTTGGAACAGATGCTTATGTGCTCGGCATAGAAAAAACAGAAGAATACGTTAAGAAACTGAAGAAAGAAGTTCTCCGTAGCTTTTTTAAAGCCATAAAGGAGGATTTGCTTAGAGTCATTGTATGCGGAGAAAAATTTACTTCAGAAAATATTTCTAATAAATTATTGGAATATTTTGAAGAAGAAGGAGAACTCGATAATGTCAGAACAAGAACACCGGAACTTGCATTTAATCCACGCCCATACTATACAGAAGTTTTGTGTAAAGCTGGTTTGGATGATGATCATTGCGTTTTTGATACAGAAAGAGACTTCCCTGGCGAATTTAAAACATTGGGAAGAACTCTTGTTTACACATGGAAATCTAGCTGTATAACACAAGGTAGGGATAGTATTGTATACATGCGTAACAACAATATGGTTATTGAAGTTAAAAGAGGCCGTAAGAATGGAGGATATTACGCAGTTTTTGTATGTATCGGAGAAGGTAGTGAAACGCTTCGCCATATGGAAAATGTAACTCATGACAAATGGGATTCAGCAGAGGTAACTAAGGAGAATAGGGCGAAGGCAAAAAAAATTCTTGCCGAAAAAAAACTGCTAATTGAAAAATGTGAAAGAATGATGTTTCCTGAAGAAGAGGGCAAAGAGAAGGTGATAAAATCTTTGAAAAGTCGTAGAATATCTTCTTTGGGCAATAATCAAGCTGACGAAGAAGAGTCAATGTGGCCGTCGTCAAATGTAACGGATGGCGAAATGAATGCTCGCAGATATGGAGATACTTCTTCAATACTTGAAACCATAGATGGTAAGCGTAAAAAGAAAAAAGCTAAGGGAAAAAGTGCAACTGATGAGAATAATCCGGGTCCAAGTATAACACCTGTCGCAAAGCGCATTGATGAAAAGACTGTTCCAAAGTATGAGTCTGTTGATGCAAAAATTATTGTTTTATTGCAAAAAGTGACTAGTAGTATAGGTAATATAATTCCAGATGCTATAGGAAAAGCAATTTATACAGTAAGTGCTGATGGTTCCGTAGAACCTCAAAAAGTAAATGTTATAGTCAAAGCTTTGGGATTTGCCGATGTTGTTATGGAATACCAATTAGAGCAAAAGATAGAAAAAGGTTGTACTTTGACATTGGTGATAGATTCTGTTATTATGATTCCTGTTGAAGATCAATCGACCAAAATAGATTTACCGCCTAAAGAAGGTATACCGATGACACCTGATACTCCAACTGTAGAAGATGAAGGAGAAAGAGAAGGAAATACTAATGCGGTGCAAAAGTATGGCGTAAGACTCCGGGAAATAAAAATTGATGGGGCTCATCGACATCTAATTCCCCTTCGTGATGGAGAGTTTGCATGCAAGCTTGTTTTGAATGTAGCTCGTGAATTTAAGGATTGTAAGTTGGAACTGTTTGTTCAAGGAGTAAGCGGAAAGATGCCGTTGAAAATAAAACATGTATCAACTGGATGTCAAATGGGTGGTATTTTTGAGAATGAGATTTATGGTTTTAATCTTTTTCCTGGCAATAATGTCATAAAGTTCACCCCATCAGAAAGCGTTAAGATTTACACTTTAATTGTTAAGGCTTATGGAAATTAAAGATTCTGCAACATATCCATACCCCATTTGGGGATTAAATGATGACTATTTGGGACCAGAACCAGATGGTATTCCAACTATGTCGCGTGATTCCGTGACAAATGAATTCGTTTTTAATTATAAACTTACAACAGACAATGCGGGAATAGCTCGATTAATAAAAGAAGACAAAGCCAGATATAAGTGTATTGTGGAATGTGGTGCTACATATTTTTTGTATATGAAAGAATTTAAAGAGTCCAAATTTCAATTGAGATTCTCTACTGATAAAGTATTCAAAAAGTTTACTGTAAAGGTGCTGGTCGTAGCCATCAAAAATATTGAAGAATGCGATTATCTTGAGGTGAATGAACTTTATGAAGGTTCTGTTGATTATCCAAAGGGAGCGGTAATAGCAAACATTGATAAAATAGAATATCATACAAAGCAGAAAGATAACGTATCCGATTTGAGTCAAATTTTTCGTTCATTGCCAGCCGAAGTTGATGAAGTTAAATATTCTGTAGATAGTGCAAGAATCGTCATTAAGTATCCTCAGAGTGCGCAAGAGAATTTTGAGTCTGTTGAAAAGGGTATTGCATCTGTAATAGAAGGGGTATTTGTTTTCCCTGGACTCGTTTATGCTCTTGGGAGGCTGGCTGAGTTTATTCCCTTGATTGACGATTATGATTGGGTATACTACTTGAAAAATATCGTTGATGATTATGCTGAAGTAAAGCATGCAGTCATAGATTCAGAATATAAGATAGATATGCAGCAGATTTTTGAAATAGCCAATTATGTATTCCGTAATTTGCATACAGATTTGCTTGCAGATACAAGTAAGGTTATAGATCAGGCATTTGATGAATAAAGTATGAAACAGAAAGCATTTACACCAGTTTTTACCGACAACCTAAGGGCAAAAGTCGGTGAAAATATAGATAAATATAATAACCCAAATTATCTTTGGGAGAATGAGGCAAAAAAAGCAGGTGCCATAATTGAATTAGATTTTGAAGAACCTGATTTGTCTGGAATGATGGAATTTGCTGACAATAGTCTTGCAAAGAATGATTTCTTTGCAGGCAAAATTCTTTTTGAGAAGTTTGAACATTTAACATCTTTACAGGCTGCACAGATTCACTTTTGGCAATATCTTTCGCACGTAACTTTATATAAATATATGTGTACCCGTTGGCGCAAGAGTAATGGAGAGCCTCTGACAGCCAATAATATAAATGAACACTGGTTTTATGGACAGGGGAGAATTCGTAACTGGCTTGAAGGTCTGTTTTGGTCGTTTAGATGTACTGCAATAAAATTAGATGATGGAACATACGACTACAAATATACTGAGTTTCTCTTTTCAATACAAAAATTACGAGATAGAGGTATAGGTGCAGCAACTTATGTTATCAGTAATACTGCAGCTGTGC
Source organism: Dialister sp. (assembly GCA_022722495.1). Lineage (GTDB taxonomy): Bacteria > Bacillota > Negativicutes > Veillonellales > Dialisteraceae > Dialister. Next base: position 3,757 of record JAIJLI010000073.1, read on the forward strand.
GTGGAATGATAAAATTTTATATTGACGAACTTGCAAAAAAAGAAGTCAATCCAGACTTGTCTGTTTTTGATAAGCATTTTGAGTATAGGACTGATAAATGCATTCAGCTTATAAATCAGCTTGGTGGTGTGATAGATTTAGGATCTTATGACGAAGATGATTTTTACAATTTCCTCAATGACAATCGTGAATATATTAAGAGTATAGGCGATCGTAAAAAGGAAAAGCAGGAACGCGATGCTTTGTTGGAAAATGCAGGAATACATTCCAAGAAAGTTAAGAGAAAGAAACGTAAAAAAAATAAAAAATAAAGTGTATGGCAGAAAAATTAGATTTCATACAAGGTAAACAAGCCGTTACCTTTATAGATTTATTCGCTGGTGCTGGGGGTATTAGTGAAGGATTTCTGCAGGCATGTGCAAACAACAAATATTTCAAGTTTATTCTGGCAAGTGACATAAACTCCAACTGTGAACTAACTCATAAAGTTCGTTATAACTCTCAGTTGGGACTTGATATGGAATTTATTACAGAAGATATTATGTCTGACACATTTATTCCTCATCTTCTTGACAAATTGAAAGGTAGAGAGATTGATGTTGTAACTGGTGGTCCCAGTTGCCAGTCATTCAGCCTTGCCGGTGCTCGCAAAAAGTTTGATAAGCGTGATAATCTATTTATGCATTATCTGAATGTTATTCGTCAGTTGCGTCCCAAATACTTTGTTATGGAAAATGTTGAAGGTATCCTTACTAAGAATGAAGGTAAGGTAAAGGATGTGGTGATGAACGAAATACGCTCGATAATTGATGATGTTGAGCTCCCTGCGATGCTTACTTACCTGCGAGAATTAATGTCTAGAATAAAAAATGTGGACGAGAACTATAAAATCTGTTTGTTGGAAAAAATCAGTATGGAGCTTTGTCGGGATTCAGAAAAGCATAGAAATAGTTATTTCAAGACTGTAGAAAAGCAGTTTAAGCAGATAACAAAAAAAATTGATTATAAGTCTAGTAAAACAGATGTAAATATCAATACAATCCGTCATGGGTTGCTCTTCCTCCGACATAACAAACAGCGTGACGCATTGAGTAAGTTGGTGGTTGAAGAAAAAACTGCCTCAATGTTTAGTAAGGATGTTTTTTCCGAAGCAATGAACGACTTTGTTGCATTTCTACAGGATAAAAACATTATAGATAGCATCATCGCAGCTATTGATGCGCAGGAAGAACTTGCTGCTTATGTAGGGGAAACAGTGTTGTTGAAAGATATGATAAGTTTGTATTCTTTGTGTTTGGATGACTGCTTTGATATAGTCTTGGATTATGCCGAGGCAGATGGGTCGAAGGAAGAGTTTACACTTTTGAAAAATGCTATTCACTTGTATAATATTGAAGGGCACATTTTAGTTAATTCCTCAAATTATGGAGTTCCGCAAAGTCGTGAAAGAGTACTCTTTATCGGTTGCAGAAAAGACCAGCCCCTTATCACTGAGATACCACCAACTGTGGATGATACTCAGAAGGTCTGTGTGTATGAAGCCCTTGCAGATTTAGATTTTATTGGAAACGGTGAAACGCGTACGATGTATTCTGCTGACTATAATCATATAGATAAGTATGAGCATCGCATCTTTATGCGTGAGGTATCAGGTGTTATCCATCATAATACAGAGGAGGAAGGGGTACAAGTCGCAACATATGCAGAATGGTCTAAGAAAGGTCGTTTGAATAATCGCTTTGAGGTAGGAAAACCTTTCTATGTTAAAAATTATAGTCAGTTGGAATGTAACGAAATGCACTCTGATTACGAACTCTACAATCACCAAACGAGTAAACAGAGTGAAAAAGTGTTGAAACGACTGGCTATAATTGCAAAAAATGGTGATTATACAACAGAATGTAAGAAACAGCTAGAGGCTTTGGGTGTTAGTTCGAACAAGATGAACTATACGCTGCTTAATCCCCTAGGACTGTCACCAACTGTAGTGACGATGCCTGATGATTTTATACATTATTCTGCTCATCGTTGTATGACGGTAAGGGAAATGGCACGTCTGCAATCGTTCGATGACAACTTCGTGTTTCAGGGAAAACGTACAACAGGTGGTGATGCCCGAAAAAATGAAGTTCCTCAGTATACCCTTGTTGGCAATGCTGTTCCTCCGCTGATGGCAAGAGCTATCGGAAATGCTATTCTTAAAGTAATAAAAATGGACGATAATGAGAAAACAAACAGAACTTGAAATGCAGAATGAGGAGTATTTATCAAATAAGGGTATTGCCTTTGTGACAATAGTACTAACGGCTAATATTCTGAGCCACTCTATCTTTGATGCCAATCGACAAATTGTGAAATATCTGAAGGAACAGGGTATTCATGACTATGCTTCACAAGAGAAAGGTAAGAGTGCGAAGGTATTAATAGATACGCACATCCTATCTTTCAAAGAAGAGGTTTTTTCGAAGTCGTCTCTCTACAGAACAGGTACAAGAGGTGACAAGCGTATGTGGTTTGGTGCAGAAGTATTACCATATGCAGAGGAAGGTAATGTTTTTGTCATTATTGCTCATGAGGGGAAATTGTATGTCTGGAATGAGTCGAAGATAGATGTGGAATTATGTTACAACATAGGCGTAGATAATCCAATAAAGCGGTTTATGAAAATCGCTATGTTGTGTAAGTAGAAGAAAAGGAGTGTGTAAATTATTCTGTGTCAGTTTCAATGTCTGGCAGTTTAAGCCTTGACACAGTTTAGTTTACACTCTTCTCTCATCGTGCTATCCTGACTTAACATATTAAATTACGCTCCCCATTACACTACCTATCCAGCCAGTCGGTATCTATGTCGAATAATTCAAATAATCTTCTGCAGGATTTTCTTGGCAAGGATTCCTCGGCTTGGCCGATGAAGTCATCTTCGTGGCTTCTGATATGAGCATCCATGTCTTCCTCCTTTACAAGGATTGGACCTTTGATGTTTGTGAAGATAAATGGGTAGCAATCATCTATGGTATGAAGTTCGTCTTTGTCTTCTAGGAATGGCTCGCATTCCATGCCTGTTGCTACCAACATCATGAGGTATAGCTTGAAATCATCATTAGTTTGATGGTTGAAGAATACAACACGTTGGCCTTTTTCGGGAAGGTTGTGCATGTCTAAAGGATAATCGCCCTAGTGGAAGTGGACGAATCCCTTGAGGGCAAAGGCCTTCCCCCAATTCGCTTGCTTCCCAGTCGCTCATGTTTACTGCTCTCATGGAAAGTTTGGCTTGTTCTTCCTCCTCTGCCAACAGTTCGTCTTTTTGGCGAACATAAACCTTGATGCGTAATTTCTCATAGTTGCTTTCTGGATGAATCTCCGTGATTTCTGCTGCAAGGTGACGATAGCGCTGTATCGGTACCACGCGTAGCGGTGTAATCGGTACCATGCTATCGTCACATTTTAAACAGAAACAAATTTCCCCAACCCGCTTGAGAAAGTAGGTTGGGGGTATTTGTTATGGTATCCTACATAAAAGAAAAACGTTAGTTTTCACTTTTATCAGTAGCTCAGATTTTGAATCATGTCCAAAGGTAGCTGGGTCGCTTTGGCAATCTGTTCTGTTGGAAGTCCCATAGCCAGCAAATGTTGAGCAGTTTCTATGTTAGCTTCTAATCTACCTTCCCTTTTCGCTGTATCAATAGAGTTCTTGATATCCCGATATGCCATCTTGCTTGCTTCATATCGTTCTTCTACCTGTTTCATACGCTGTTTGTTTTATATCTTATGCAAAGATAAACTTAATATTTGTAACATCCAAACTTTTAGAGCGTTTTTTTTAATTTTCTTCTGCCACAGTCTTCGTTCCTATCCTGATTTATTCAGGTTTCCCTGATTTCTTCAGTAAAGGGGCGAGGAATTTATAGGTATATCCCTTCTGCTGCTTTACCATTTCTTCTGGTGTTCCGGCAAAGAGGAGCTGACCGCCGCCTCGTCCACCTTCCGGACCCATGTCGATGAGCCAGTCGGCGAGTTTGATGACATCGAGATTGTGCTCGATGATAATGACCGTGTTGCCACGATCTACCAGTTTCTGGAGTACATCCATCAGGATGCGGATGTCTTCGAAATGCAGACCGGTTGTCGGTTCATCGAGAATATAGAGCGTCTTGCCCGTATCACGCTTCGAGAGTTCGGTAGCCAGTTTTACGCGCTGACTTTCACCGCCAGAGAGGGTAGTGGAACTCTGTCCTAACCTGATGTATCCGAGACCTACATTCTGTAAAGCCTTGATCTTCTGCAGTATCTGAGGAACATTCTCGAAGAAATCTACCGCCTGGTTGATGGTCATGTCGAGAACATCGGCGATGCTCTTTCCCTTGTATCTTACCTCCAGCGT
>JAIJLI010000761.1 GCA_022722495.1 Dialister sp.
GTCACATACTATGACCATATCTTGAATGTCATCCCGAATAACATCCTGCAGCCATTCCTGTCCGGCAATGTACTCGCTGTCATGCTGATTGCAGCTTCCTTCGGCCTCGGGCTTGCTTTCATGCCGAAGACGGAGAATCGCGAAGTCCTTCTGAAGGGCATCCTTGGTTTTCAGGAGCTTCTCTTTACGCTGATCAAAGCGCTTCTCGCCATTCTTCCTATCGGTATTCTGGCTTTTGCAGGGCAGCTCTCCGCCCAGATCGAAGCAGGTGTCATCGTAGGGGCGCTTGGGAAATACACGCTTGTCATCATGGCAAGTAACGGTATTCAGTTCTTACTTGTCCTGCCGCTCTTCCTTCTGGCTCGTGGACTGAATCCGATCGATGTTTTCAAGAAAATGTCTCCTGCTATTGCAGTCGCTCTCTTCACCAAGAGCTCTGCGGGCACACTCCCGGTGACGCTTGCCTCGGCGGAGAAGAATCTAAAGGCGGATCCAGCCGTTTCCCGCTTTGTACTTCCGATCTGCACGACCATCAACATGAACGGATGCGCAGCCTTTATACTGATCACTTCGCTCTTCGTCATGCAGAATGCGGGGATCGAGCTTTCGATGACGACCATGCTCACATGGCTCATCGTCGCAGTACTCGCAGCTGTCGGCAATGCAGGCGTACCGATGGGATGCTACTTTCTGACGCTTTCCCTCATGAGCGGTATCGGCGCACCGATCGGCATCATGGGGCTCATCCTTCCGATCTATACGATCATCGATATGATCGAGACAGCAGAGAATGTCTGGTCTGATTCCTGCGTCTGCGCGATGGTAGACAAGGATATGAAGAAATAGCCATAAAGGTATACAGAAAAAAAATATCGGAAGTTAAGCACTTGGCCTAACTTCCGATATTTTTTATGTATTCAGTCCTGACTTTCTTATCTCACAAAGCCTGTCTTTATTCCTCCGCAAACTGCCTGATACGCTGTTCTTCTGACAGTTTACATACCAAAAGTGAGCCCTGGTTCTCCGCCACGATATAGCCGTCAAGTCCCTGAACGATCA
>JAIJLI010000074.1 GCA_022722495.1 Dialister sp.
GCAGTGGACACCCTTGCTATTGGCTATACAATTCCCGCTATTAGGGCTTGTTTGGGACTTGCACCCATTAGAATAAGCTCATGCCGAGCATACTAAAAATCCCCTCGATTCTCACGAACAGAGGAGATAGGTTGAAATATACAACTTTAACGAGTTATAAAATGCAGTCGCTACTGCTATAGTCGTAAATGATACATAATTTGTATTATATGGTTTGAAAAAACGTGTCTGTCAAAAAGGAGGGGTGGGAGTAATAAAGCACCCCTCCGAGGAGCGACATCAGAACATAATTGCCGGATGCTGAATCGCTCCTTGGTTCCCTTCTGCATTTGTGGAGGCTTAGGACTCCCAGCACTAGTAATCGCATAAATCTGTGTAAATAGTGTATTATTAATACTTTGGTAGGGAAACTTAATTTATCAGTTATGACAAAGTCGTGCTGGCTGCATTAGAACCATTGTAGTTGTGCGCTTCTACCTATTGATGCTACCTTATTATATATAAGGGTCACGGCATCAGGTCTGCATCTTCACAAGTGAACTCCAAGCGTTCCATATTCCACCCAGTAGGTGTATGTATTAGCTTGCCACTTCCACGTCTAAGCATCATCTGTGGTTAATGATGCTCCTTTTGGGTACGTGTACCTCTCTAGGAAGGTTTATCCTATCCGATATGACTCCTCGGAATCGGGCGATATTGGGCATAGGGTAGGACTCGAACCTACGACCTCGAAGGTGATGAAGCCTTCTACTCTACCATCTGAGCTACCTATGCCGATTCAAACAAATACTAACTAAAAACAATCTTGAACCTACACAACAGTTGTGGAGCTGGGAATAGCAAATTCCAAAAAATCCTTGCGAAAAAGACTTTTGTCCTTATTTTGAGATAAATAAAACGAAAATTTTAAACTAATTAATATCAAACAATTTTTTATGCCGGATTCAGCTCCATATATATATCTACTCGTTCACTTCCTTGAAGTAAGAGTGGATTTCCTTAACTACTATAGCGAATGTGGCGATACTTGCCACCAACATAACATTTGCGAACATATCTTTCTGTTTTAATGGGTTATACAATAGGCTTCCACCTCTGAATCTATCTCTGACTGGGGCTTCACTCTGTTCTGCAGCATCCAATCCTCTAGGTCACTCTTCTTGAAATAAAGGGCTCGCTGGTTGGGCTTGTAGATAGGGATGGTATGCTCTGCCACCATCTTTCTGAGTGTTCTGATGGTTACTCCCAGTACTATGGATGCTTCATCAATGTTGAGCACATTCTTTGTTCCGATGAGAATATACTTCTCTATTCGGGCAAGTGTCTCTCCAAGACAACTCTTATTCGTCTCTTCAATATCACTTTTTATCGTTTCTTCTTTCATATCACTCGAAGTTAATGGTTTGCTGACTGGCACCAGTTGTCTTGGAAGGCTCTCTTCCACCAGTGCCCTTATCTCTGGGAGTGTTCTCCTGCTCTATCAAGGGGAGAATGCCCTTTCCTTTGAGTGCTTCATAAAGGAAGAGTCTTCCCTTCGTTGTCCACTCCGTGTTGTACTTCACATCATGCCTACCATCCCTGCGGATGATGTCCACCGCTCTGCTATGAACATAGCCACCTTTCAGGAACTGAGCGTACAATATCCACTGACCTCTCTCCTTATGTTGGATTCTCATAGATTCCAACTCCTTGTTCATAGCGATAGCACTCATACCGTAGTCTTGCGCTATCTGGGTGATGGTCATAGTTGCGTTGCTCTGCAGGATTCTGTCGTAGTAGCTCACCTTCGGCAGCATTTCAGTAATCTTGTTGCCCAGCTCCACGTTCGCCTTGCTGATAGTGATGATCGTCTCATCCTTCTGCTTGTTCTCCAGAGCAAGCTGCTGCTTCTCTTCCTCTGCCTTGACCAGAGACTTCAAAGCTTCGAGATAGTTCTGAGGTACGGATGGCTTGGATTGCTCAATCTGTTTCTTCATAGCGTTGAAGGCTTCGATGTATTTCAGCTTGAACTCCATCGCCTTCTTGCCGTTGAATCCCATCGCAAGCAGGGTGAAACCATCTTGGTTCATAACATACAAAGGATAAATTTGTTTGTTCTGCTCGCTCATGTAGGTCGTTTCCTCGAACATTGGGGTCTGCTCATTTTTGAGCACTCCCCCTTCAATGAGGTTTTTAATGTCTCTTAATACATTTCGGTGCTCTTTACCAAATGTTTCTGCAACCAATAAGCTATTCGTTAGAGGTTGGTTGTCTTTTCCTCTGTAAACTAAGCCTGTCATATTGCCTCCTTCTTTTATATTAGTTCAACACTGGCTTCTCGCTTTCGACACCTCCGAAGTTGTCTAGAGCATCCTGCCGGATTGCATCAGCTCGTCTATTCATTGTCTTATATGCTAACGCATTATACAAAGTTGTTTGCGAGCACTGATACTTCTTTTTAAGTTCTTCCCGATTTTTTATAGAAACCGAGATGATTTTTTGCATTTTTACTTGCATATTTCATTTCTTTTGTTTATTTTTGCCACCGAAAACAAATAAAGAACGTTTTGAAATCGTTTCTGCATTGTTTTCGAGTGCAAAGATAAGCAAATCCGCATAAACAACCAAATAATTTTGGGAAAATGTCATCCCGATTTGCATAGTTTAAGTATGGTTTAAAAATGTGAAATTATGGAAACAACTGTGTATCAAAGAATTAAGCAATATATTGATGATAATCAGATTTCATTAAACGGCTTGGCTAAGACTCTGAATATGAATCAATCCACTGTTCTGAGACAAGTTAAGGGTGAGCAAACCTTGTCTTCTACCTTGGTAGAGAACTTCCTGAATGCTTATCCAGGTGTTTCTGCTGAGTGGCTGATGCGTGGAAAAGACACAAGTACGTTATGCAAAACCGCCGAATCTGTAGCGGAAAAGACTAAGTTGGATTATGCAGCAGAGACTCCACATTATAATGATGCCGTATCTGATTCTGTTTGGCAAGCTAAATATGAGGAGTTGGAAAAACGCTACGACCAGCTACTATCTATCTTGGGTGGTGGCATGAGAAAAGCAAATGTAGGATAATTAAAATGTGGTAGGTATGAAATACTGTGCATATCTTTTTATTGCACTTTTCACTCTTTGTTCTTGTGGAGACGAATATTTGAGAAAAAGAGTCAAGACTTTAGAAAAGGAAGTTGATACTCTTAGAAACGAGATTGCCATATACAAGGGAATGGAGAGAGACGTTAGGTCTAGAGATTTAGATGATTTGGTGTTTTATATCTCTTCAAACCCCAAATATTACCATTATTATTCTGATTGTGCTGGGCTTACTGTTGGAAATGGTAAGGTTGAATCTATAAGACTAGAAGAAGCTATAGATAAAGGTAAGGTTTCTTGTTCTATTTGTGACGAAAACAAACAAATTTATTATAGTCACAAAGAAGGATCTGAATCAGTATATATATGTACGGGAGAAACTTCCACTAAGTATCATAGCGACCCTGATTGCCGTGGTCTCTCTCGCTGCTCAGGAGAAATAGAAGAGGTAAGCGAGGAGGAAGCCGAGGATATGGGCAGAACTCCTTGCAAGATATGTTATTAACTTAAAAAAATAAAGAATATGCCAAAAGAAGTTGTTTATGTGTTTTTAGCTTTCATAGCGATTGCTGCAGTTTATTTTATGTATAGCTCTTTGAAAGTTAACAGAAAAGAAGGTGAAACTTCAAGTGTCAAGGATGATAGCAAGAAGGTTGCCAAGATGGTGTTTAGATATGTTGCCATTGCGATTACCTTTGTTGTCTGTATGATTGTATTGGTTGCCATTGAATCCCAGTTTGTAGAGCCTAATAAAGGCTTTATCTGTGGAGACTTTGTTGCATCTGCTATCGCTGCTAACTTTGTTGGTAGCTTTCTGAAAAAGAAACTTGGTTTGTAATGGCAAAGATAACTAACGAGCAGAAGTTGTATGTGCTGCTGAAATATAAGAAAGAGCGAACAAAGGAAGATGAAAAAATACTTTCTGTATTAGACAAAAAAGCTAGTCTAGGCTCGGCTGATTTAGAGGAAGCAGACAAAGAGTGCTGCAATCAAAAATGGCTGAGTACAGTTCATGTAGTAGAAGAGTTAGGTTATACAACAAAGTACTCTCACAGAATAGAACTATCTGAGTCTGGTAAATCTCAGATAGAAAAGTTTTGGAGCGAATCCAAGTATAACCCTGCTAATGTATGGAAATCTAGAGTTGTCAAATGGTCTTCTGTTGTCACTGCTATAATCACGTTAATATATTTCCTAGCGTGGTTATGCCAATTAGTACAAAAGCCAGTAGAACAATGATGATGTTCAATAATATCTTTATATATCTTATGTCTTCTTTCATAAGCCAATCATTTAAAAGTTTATGAGGCAAAGTTACGGTTTTCTCCTGAGAATTAGAAGGAAATTACATAGTTTAACTATAATCTCCGCACAGTTTGCTGCAAACGTTGCAAACCTTGCGGAGACTAAGACTTGGTACGGAGAGGGTACGGAGTGGGTCTAGTCCTTATCGAAGAACTTATCAATGAGTCCTACGGCTTCATCCTTCTTCTTGTCTATGATCTTGGCATATATCTCTGTTGTGGATATGCGAGAGTGCCCAAGCAGCTTGCTGGTGGTGTATATGTCAGCCCCGAGCGTAAGCATCATCGTGGCGAATGTATGTCGGGCGGTATGGAAGGAGACGTTCTTGGTGATTCCGCACGATTCTGCCCACTTCTTGATTTGCGCATTCAGGTTCGGGGCACATACCAGCTTGTCGAATACCAGTTCTCCAGTTTGCTCCGGCAACCAACTGACAGCTTCTTTTGATAGTGAATAGGTGATGATTCGCTGAGTCTTCTGCATTCTCTTGATCATTCTGTATCTGGAGTTTCCATCCTCATCGGTGTACTCTTCAATATCCTCCCATTTAAGCTGGCGGATGTCCGAGATACGGAGACCAGTAAAGCAGGAGAACATGAAGGCTTGCTTGGTTGATTTGTCCTTCGGCTCTGATGCAGCCATCTTCTTCAACTCAGATATATCAAGATATACCCTTTCGCTTTCGGGAGCCTTAATCTTGGTTCCAGCATCAATGAGGTCGATTGGATTTCTTGGGATAATCTCGTCACGTACAGCTTTCTTTAGCATAGTGTTGAACATAGCAAAGTACACCTTCTGAGTCATACCGCTTAATGGCTGCTCAGTGAATTTACCCTTGGCGGTTCTGAGATAGGAGATGAATCCTTCACAAAACTTCTTGTCTATAGCTGCCATCGTCACTTTGTCTCCGGCATACTCATAGATGTGTCTCTCCACATTGCTGATGGTCTTGATGTACTCGTCACCTCTAGTGGTCTTGGCTTTGTAGTCGCGAAAAGTCTTGATCCATTGCGAGAAGAGCATCTTGCTTGGCTCCTTCTTCACGATGATGCCGCTTCTGTTTTGGGTGAGTTCCACAATCTTCTTGGCTTGCATAGCTTCAATGATTCTTCTGGTCTCCTTGTTGGCGGCTATGGCTGCGGTCTTACCCCTGCCATTTTCAGGCAAGAGATAAAGCTTCGGGTACTCGTATTGTCTCTTGCCGTTGATGGTGTAGGCAAGATATAGGCTTGTCTTACCGCTGGGCATCTTTCTTTCCCTGATTTGCACGATTTCCTTTTTCATAAGCTCAATGTTTATTGTTGATGGTGCAAAGATAAGAAGAAAAAACGAAAGCACCAAATTATTTAGCACCAAATTAGCACCAAAGTTTATGTAAACAGATGTATATTGTGTGTATAATATATGTGTATGATATGTTGTTTTGGGTAAATGTAACGAATTGATAATCAGGTGTTAAACTATACATTTACTACACATATAGTTACATGTAAATGAACTACATAATGTTTTTGTATTAAATGCTAAAGCCCATCCGGGAGGATGGGCTTTGCTCTTGAGTTTAAGTTTATTCTTTTAACAAGTCGTCAAGGAATTCATCGAGGTCGTGATCCAGGTTTTCCATCAGGTCACCACCCAGAATAATGGTATCATCGTCGGCAAGATAGAGTTCGCCGAGGTTTTCCTTGTCGTCATCTTCCAGCACGAAGCTATATGGCTTAAGGATTCCGAGATTATCAACGATCTCAGAATTCTTGCGCAAGGTGGCTCGCAAAATCTTTGCCACCTCATCATAGAAGTTCTCATCCTTGTTGTCTATCCATTGCTCAACTACGCAGCGAGTAATCTCTGTGTCGTCATCGTCAAAGGCAAGGAGTTCACCACTGTCTTGGGAAACTCTTACATGGATGTCGGTCAGCACGGCGTTTTCTTCATTTGAAGGTTGTGCTGGAAACTTTTGAGCTATCTTTTTGATAAAGCGCTCAACTTGCTGAATTGTCATCTGCTCTGTTATTTCCATAATCTTAGTGTTTTCGTGCCTCGACACGCTAGGTGTTGTTGGCTTTCTTGTTTTTTGCAAAGGTACACAAAAAAATGATATAAACAAAGAAGATGGCGAGAAAAATATAAAAAAACTATTCTTATCCGTTTATTTCTGTGTTTTTCTCAGTTTTAATGGTCGAAAATGTAAAATAGAAAACGTTTACGTTTCTTTTAATTAAATAATCTGGTGATTTTGTTTGTCATTTATAAATAATATATTATCTTTGCAAACAAATTGGAATTGCTAACTCGACTTTGCAATAAGCCACCTTAAAATAGGTGCTCTTGTGTAGGAGAGGAAAGGCTAACCTTATGAACAAGATTAGAAAATGAGTAATAAAATTAAGCATAATGGAGTAGTGGATGGAGTAGAAGAGGGTTGTGTGCGCGTGCGCATCCTTCAGTCATCTGCATGCAGTGCCTGTAAGGTGGCTGCGCATTGCAATGCTTCTGAAACGAAAGAAAAGATTATCGAGGTGCAGGTTGCTGATGCTGTCAAGTATCAGCTGGGTGACTCTGTTGTTGTGGTGGCAGATACGGCTGTTGGCTTCCGCGCCAGCTTGTATGGCTATTTGCTGCCTCTGCTCCTGATGGTTGTGGCTTTGGTTGCCGTACTGAAAATCACGCAATCAGAGGGATATGCCGCTGTGTCTGCCTTGGGAATATTAATACCTTATTATATAGGACTTTATCTCTTGAGAAACAAACTACGAAATAAATTAAGCTTTAGTCTTGAACCCTGCTGCTAGAATGATTATCCAGCTTTTCAGGCTCGATTACAGGATGTTGGCTGATGTAGAAATAACTAGAAATATTAACAAAACAAATACAAACTATTATGGATTTAATTTTGAGTGCTGTCTTGGTACTCGGTGCCATTGCGCTGGTAGCAGCGCTGGTACTTTTCGGGGTATCCAAGAAGTTTGCCGTTGAAGAAGACCCTCGATTGGGACAGGTAGGAGAACTCCTTCCTGGTGCCAACTGCGGTGGTTGCGGTTTTGCCGGATGTTCCGGTATGGCTGCTGCACTGGTTAAGGGTGCTGATGCCGGTAGCATCGACGGACTGATGTGTCCTGTGGGTGGTGCCGACGTGATGGGCAAGGTGGCTGATCTCCTTGGTTTGGCTGTGGCTAACACAGAGGCTAAGGTGGCAGTGGTTCGTTGTAATGGCTCTTGCGAGCATCGTCCTCGCATTGCCGAGTATGATGGTTTGCAAACTTGTGCTGCCATGAACTCCTGTGGTGCCGGTGAAACCGGCTGCGGTTTCGGCTGTCTGGGTTGTGGCGATTGCGTGGCTGCCTGCCAGTTTGGTGCCATCTCTATCAATCCTGAGACGGGGCTTCCTGAGGTTGATGAGGAGAAGTGTACGGGTTGTGGTGCGTGCGCCAAGGCTTGTCCACGTCACATCATCGAGCTTCGAAAGAAGGGTCCTAAGGGTCGCCGTGTTTACGTGCAGTGCGTGAACCACGACAAGGGAGCTGTGGCTAAGAAGGCTTGTAGCGTTGCTTGCATCGGATGCGGTAAGTGTCAGAAAGTCTGCAAGTTTGATGCTATCACTATCGAAAATAATGTGGCTTATATCGATTTCAACAAGTGCCGCATGTGTACCAAGTGTGTTGACGAATGCCCAACAGGTGCTCTCGTAAAAGTTAATTTCCCAGTTAAGAAAAAGGAGGAATAATCATGAATT
>JAIJLI010000762.1 GCA_022722495.1 Dialister sp.
GAACAGCTTCCTGCCAAGGGGGAGTTTGTCTTCATCACCGGTGGAGAAAAGGATGTTCTTTCTCTTGCGGCGCACGGATATAGTGCCATCGCTTTTAATAGTGAAACAGCAAAGATACCAGAAGATAAGCTTCTAGAACTTTCTGAAAGATTTCATAAAATAATATTTCTTTACGATACAGATACTACAGGAGTTAAGGAATCGAGTTTAAGAGTAGAGGAATACAAGAATAAATATAATGTAAGAAGAGTGCAGCTACCTCTTGCCGGAACAAAGGCAGAGAAGGATATAAGCGATTATTTTGCTCTAGGAAATAGTTCTGAGGATTTCTCTAGTCTGATAACGAATATAGTATAAAAGGTAAATAATAAGAATATGAAACAAGCAATTGGTTTTCTACAATACTCATCTGAGTATATATGCTTTTCCGCTATATCAGAAAGCGATAAAGAAAAGCTTTTGGAAGAAGGGTATTTAGCATCCTTCTTTCCTAGTTGCGTCTATGCTATAGACTGCAAGATCTTTAACCATCCTCATCATGGTATAGGTATCAGAAATATTAATGGCGGCGTTGAATTTCTGAATTTTAATAACATGAAGGATCCTATTTCTCTTCACAAAAGAGGCATTTCCATTATTCCATCGAATAATGAAAGCAAGAATAGATGCATTCTGTTTCTTACCATTACGGATTATCTGGCATACAAAGCTCTTGTGAATTTGCCAGTCATATTCTATGATGATAACTGTGACTGTATTATTCTTAATAATCATAAGAATCTTGGCTACTTCCTCGTAGAAAGCGAGGATTACAATATTATAGATATGTTTTTGCCCAATACAGAAACAGGTAAAACCCTCACAAAGACTATATTAGACAGAAACGCTGCTGCTAGAGACTGGGCATATACATACAAAGATTATACTAGCTTGCAGACATTTTTACAATCATATATTAAAGAAAATAAAATATGAACACAATTGTAATAGTATTTATTGTAGTTGTACTAGCATTAGTTCTAGCTTACATCTACGAAATTAAGTATACCTACAG
>JAIJLI010000763.1 GCA_022722495.1 Dialister sp.
CAATGGAAGAAAAGAAAACGCTTTTATCTTATAAGCCGGGGACGATCCTGCAGGGCGTATACAAGTCGTATGGCCGGTTCGGATTTCTGATCACCGATGACGACCACGAGGATGTGTATATTTCCGACCGCGACCATCTGAATGCGGTGAATAATGATACCGTCGAAGTGAAGACGATGAAGAGTGAGACGGGCCGTCACAATACGGAAGGCCGTGTCATGAAGGTCTTAGAGCGTGCCAATGATACCTTCGTCTGCACCTATGAGATGCTGAAGGATGGCGGTGAAGCTGTGCCGATCGATGAGAAGGTGGATATGTACATCGAGATCCCTGAGGGACAGGAAATGGATGCCACCACGGGGGCGCGTGTCATCGTCGAAGTTACTCGCTGGCCGGGGGAATGGACGGATGCGGAGGGCCGTGTGACGGAAGTCATCGGCTACAAAGGCGATAAGGGTCTTGATATCGATATCATCGTCGCACAGCACCGTCTGCCGCATGAATTTTCCGAAAAGGTACTGGATGAGGCAGAGAATCTGCCGCGGGATATCCGGATGGAAAAAGGACTCACCGATTTCAGAGCTCTTCCGATCGTCACCATCGACGGGCCTGACTCGAAGGATCTCGACGATGCGGTCTACTGCGAGAAGAAGGCAAACGGACATTTTGAGCTGTCTGTCCATATCGCGGATGTGTCTCGCTATGTGACGAAGGGGTCGCTCCTCGATGACGAGGCCTACCGCCGCGGCACTAGTGTATACTTGGCGGACCGCGTCATCCCGATGCTGCCTTTCCAGCTGTCGAATGATCTTTGCAGCTTAAACCATGATGAAGACCGCTATGCGATGTCCTGCGTGATGGATGTGTCGCCGGATGGCAAGGTAAAGACCGAGCTGGTCACACCGTCCATCGTGCGTGTGGCACGCCGCTGCAATTATCCGGAGATCAATAAAGCCTTCCACGAGGGCATTATGCCGGAGGATCTGTCGCATTTCATGCCCATGCTGCAGGATCTTAAAGAATGCGCGGATGCCCTTCGCACCGACCGCACC
>JAIJLI010000764.1 GCA_022722495.1 Dialister sp.
GGCGAGTATCGCCAAGCAAGTCCAAAATCGAAGCCATGCGGAATAGGCAGAAAGGAGGATGCCACATGATAGGCAAGCTAAAGAAGGGCAGCTCATTTGCTGGTTGCATCCGCTATGTTACAGGCAAGGACGAGGCGAAAATCATCGCCTCGGATGGTGTGTTACTCGGCACGAATGCCGAGATGACGCAAAGTTTCGAGCTACAAAGGCAACTAAATCCAAGAATTAAGAAGCCTGTGGGACACATTGCATTGAGCTTCAAACCAGAGGATAAGCCACGTTTGACGGATGAGTTTATGGCTAAGATTGCCCTTGAATACATGCAGATGATGGGCATCACCGATACCCAATTTCTCATCGTAAGGCATCACAATACGCACAATCCACATTGCCATATTGTGTACAACCGCATCAATAACGAGGACAAGCTCATATCAGACAGGAATGATTACAGGCGTAATGAGCAAGTGACCAAGGCTCTAAAAGACAAGTATAGACTGACTTACGGAACGGATAAGAGCAAGACTAACACTCGCAAATTACGCAATGTGGAGCGTGCCAAATATGAGATTCACAATGCCGTCAAGGATGCCTTGAATGTCTCAGACAGTTGGCAGAAGTTCAAGAATGAGCTTGCAAAGCGAGGTGTTCTCTTGGAGTTTGTCTATAAGGATAAGGAGCGAACCAAGGTGCAAGGCATCCGTTTCTGCAAGGACGGATATAGTTTCAAGGGTACGCAGATAAGCCGAGGCTATAGTTTTGGCAAGCTGAATGCAAGGTTTGAGGGAATAGAGAATGTTGTTTCACAAAGAGCAAACTCTGCTCTGCAATACGAGCAAGGCTATCACAAGAACAATCAGGAGCCATCCATATCGGAGAGCAGTCAAGACCCTTGGGATGGTATTTCTTCCATAGGACTTTTGGCTCCTGCCAACGCTCAGACCTTTGAGTCTTTCCCAGAGGATGAATCATCCAAGAAGAAAAAGAAGAAACGCAGAAGAGGCTTTAGCCTTTGATGCAAGTCATAAACTTAAAATTAGAATCGAACATGA